>JBGSVR010000139.1:0-3501 GCA_041752855.1 Thermosynechococcaceae cyanobacterium | reverse complement strand
CTGGTCAGAAAAAACGGCAGATGGACTGGCTGCTTTGAAGACAGTTACGTTGAATCAATCTTGGGATCTTTACTGGAAAGAACAGAAAGTACTTCCACTGGCAGTTGTTACGTAGCACAGACCTTATCAGCGCTAACATCTTGTGTTGCTCAAGATGCTTGCTTGATCGTGTATTTAGAGGTTGGCTAAGCTGCGAGCTTCGTCTATTTCAAGACACAGCTGCTCAATCAGGCGCTCTGGATTGTCTGATTGAAGAATTGCGCCACTGATGGCAATAGCCACGCATCCAGAGTCCATCACACACCCAGCGCCTACTGCTCCTGCCAGCATCACGTCTGCCACTCGTCCAGGTCGCATCCCACCCAACGCTACCAGCGGACGGACACTTCTTTGAACACAGGACTGAAGGCCAGATATTCCCAACGGTTCACGGGTGTCATTGGGTTTTGAAGTGGGGCGATAGATAGGGCTAATGGTGGCATAGTCGGCAAGGCCAATATCAGCAGCGTCGAGGGGATCTTGGGCATGACGGGATGCACCGAGCCACATATTAGGCAGGAGCTGCGATCGCACCCCTTCGAGTGCCACATGCGCTGCTACATGAACACCATCAAGACCAAACTCCAGCGCGAGATACGTGTAGGTATGCACCAATAGTTTTGCACCTACAGCCTGAGTCATCGGCTGAAGCGTTTTGATGAAATCCGCAACGTGAGACTGAGGGGCAGCTTTATCTCGTACCAAAATGGCGATGCGATCGCAGAAAGGGCTACGCAGAATTTGTTGTATTGCTTTTGTCACCGTCTTACCGACCTGCGCACAGGCAGTCCGGTCTGTAATCACTAAAATATCAAAGGGCAGCCCAGACACTAGAAACTCTCCATGCAGCTTATTTTTCCAGCCCTTGAGGCATCCATTGTATTAGTAAGCGCAGCCTGCCTTGACTTTGTTGTGGGAGATCCGTGGGGATGGCCTCATCCCGTGCGGGTAATGGGTGCGGCGATTGAAGGCTACTGCAAATGGATCTGGCGCTGGGTAAAGCGTCCATTTGCACTGCGCGTTGCCGGAACCATTTTAGCCTTGGGACTGGTTGTAGGAAGTGCGCTGGCGGCGTGGGGCATGATTCATCTTGCGTACCAACTCTGGATGCCTGCTGGATGGATGGTTGAAATAGTGCTGCTGGCAAGCTGCTTTGCAGGGCGCAGTCTACGGGCAGCGGCACAAGAGGTGCTTCAGGCGTTGAATCAAAAATCGATTACAGATGCCAGGGTTGCTCTGAGTCAATACGTGGGGCGTGATACGGATGAACTATCAGAGACAGAAATTTTACGAGCAGTTTTAGAAACCGTTGCCGAAAATTCTACCGATGGTGTGATGGCTCCTTTGTTTTATGCCATTTTGGGGCTGGCTTTACCAGGGGTGGGATCTGTGCCGTTTGCGATCGCCTACAAAGCCGCCAGCACTCTCGACTCAATGGTAGGCTACCGCAGCGAACCCTACGCCGATCTAGGCTGGTTCAGCGCTAATTTAGATGATGTGTTGACCTGGGTTCCCTGTCGGCTCAATGTTTTTACGTTAGGGGCAATTTCTGGCAAGCTTCAGGCCGTCTGGCGGCTGTGCCAAAAAGATGCGAAGAGAGATCCTAGCCCTAATTCTGGGTGGAGCGAATGTGCCTATGCTGCCATCTTAGGGGTGCAGTTAGGTGGGCTTAATTCTTATAAAGGCGTTATTAAGTTCAAACCATTACTGGGGAGAGCCTACCAGCCTATTACTCAGGAGCGGATTGAGTATGCGCTACGGCTGACGCGCAACTGCTTTGTAACGTGGGTGGCGATCGCCGTTGCCATTGCGATCGCCTTTTCTGCCCCTGTTTCAGAAGTCGTCAACAAAATTGCTGTGGGGCTTTAATCCCTAACCTATTTCTAGAATTTATTAAGCCATCTCGCTCCATCGCGTAGGATCTAAATAGCAAGTATCGCAAGAGCTAACCCGAGTCATGACCTCAGAGCCAACGGCAAAACCCAACCTAGGACGGCTTGAGAAAATTGACTTAGCCGCATATTGGCAGACTGAAGCCTCAGATTTTATCCCGTGGCTGATTCAAGATGAGAACCTGAAGCTATTAGCAGACACCATTGGGATCGATTTAGAAGTGGTTCTCGACGCAGCGCAAGTCGAAGAACTACAGTCAGACCTCCTGTGCCGCAACGTAAAAACAGGCGGCTGGGTACTCATTGGCAATCAACTCACTCCCTCAGATGAAAAGCATCTTGGTCGTTTACTCACCTACGCAGCAGATATTGACGCCTCTGCTGTGGTCTGGATTTCGAGTCAATTTGCGCCAGAACACCGCACCACCCTAGATTGGCTCAACCGAATTACCCAGTCTGCTATTCAATTTTTTGGTCTAGAACTCGAGCTATGGCGGATTGGTGAGGCCGCAATGGCAGCTCGCTTTAATTGGGTCACTCAAGTCAAAGAACAGCCAAAATCAGGCCAACCCGATCCAGAAACATTGACAGAACCTGAAGTAGGACAAACGGAAGCCGTACAAACGGAGGAAATTCTAGAAGAAGCACCAGAGCCGCTCAGTGAAATTCAGCAGCAAAATCTCGACTTTTGGACAGCGCTTTGTAACCAGTTAGAGCAGCAAGGCAGCATTGTAAAGCCAGGTGCCCCTGTAACTGAGGCACACATCAATTTTGCCATCGGACGCGCGGGCTTTCGACTCTATGCCAATCTAGACCGCGAAGCATCCTGCTTGGATGTGGGGCTGTCTTGCTCAGACGTAGATGCTCATGCTTATTTTCATCTGCTTTTTGAACAGCAGGATGCAGTTGAAGCAGAAATGGGAATTCTGATGGACTGGAGCAATGACGCGGATGGGCAAACCTTTGCCGTATACTGCACCCTTGCTGAAATTAACGTTGATAACCCAGACCATTGGGTGACTTATACGAGTTGGATGTGTGATTTTCTAGAAAAACTGCACAGCACTTTCTCTAAGCGAATCAAAGCCCTTAGAGCAGGTGAATTTAGACCTATATCCTATGGTCTAACGACGCTTCAGAATGCCCTAATTCTGCCCAATTAGTAAAATAGCTGGGTTTCTCCACTCAGCCTACATGTATTTATTTTTAGGATGAAATAAACCGAAGGCTTTGCAACAGTAAGGGACTTCCAAAGAAAAAAGTGTTCCGCCATTACCCTTCCCTATACGAAATATCTACAAACCACTTTGCGAGATTAGGACACCCTTCCCCTGTTGAATGGGGGAGCCGTTAAATTTGGGTTTCAACATGAGCCATCGCTTTTTAGGTCAACTTTACGACAGTCTCAATTTCATCAAGGATGTCTCCATTTTCGACTTTGGACAAATCTGAAGGTCAAATGGGCTGAACGCTATGCAAGAAAGGATAATGACGGTTTCAATCTAAAGCCCCGTCATTATCGCCACCTCCATTATGCCTATTCCTCTCACTGCATCTGAGTTTAAGAGTT
>JBGSVR010000138.1:0-11140 GCA_041752855.1 Thermosynechococcaceae cyanobacterium | reverse complement strand
TCAAGAAGACTTACACTTCTCAACCCTGAGGTTCACAAAATACCCATAAAAAGGGTGGTATTTTTCTTGAGCATTTTTACGTAGCTGGAAAAGACCTTACAGCAATCGTTTCAGCTACTCAATTTAAAATGGACACCTACGGGCAAAGGTAGCAATCGCTAGCAGAAAATAACCTTGAAGTGCCTGTTTTTCCGTGATTTGCGCCCAACACCGCCCTTCGCAATCGCTTTAAAGTCTTGCACTCCAATACCGTTCCCGCCAAAACTGGACAGCGGATGATTCTGCTGCCCTTCATTAAATTTTCATCCGTCCCTCATGTAAGCAGGATAGGGTGAGATGAGATTGTACTAGGCATATAAAGCAATAGATTTCTAGATTGGTTAACTTAAGTACTCACTCTTTAAAAAGATAAAATCTTCAATAACTCAAGGTTTTTTTAGTTCGATCAACAATGCTTGATTACAGAATTGCTCTATTTGTCATCCAATCTAAATTTGATTTCAATCCTCTAATTGACAATCTGATTTAAGAGACTCCTCTCATGAATAATCATAAAAGCGTTTGTCAACTCGTTCGATGTTCAAACTGTGGCAGCCATGCAGAACGGTTATATCTAAGTGACTCAAATTTAACAAAAACAGAATGCCATGCTTGTGATTCATTAATTATTACCTGCTCTTTAACAGGAAAAGTAATCGAAAATTATATGACCAACGCCTGTGCAAAATTTACTCACTCATATCAAGAGCATCACGATTCTTGTAGATTTTCTTTTTTGGAAAAACCTGAAAATATTTCATTATCTGATCTGATTATTCAGTCCCAAAGTCAGAGATTAATCAAATATGAACCTACTGGAAATGCCAGAGTTGCCTAATAAGATTCTTACTCCCTCTATGGAGGAAGTAGAGGTATTCAACACACAGAGCAAATTTAGTGTTGAAGATAATGCAATTCGACTTAAAAATATCCATGTCACTTTTTGCTCTGGTCGAGAATACATTCCTATTTTGAAGGGAATTAACTGGTCTATTCCAAAAGGAATCGTTCAGTTTTTGATGGGGCCATCAGGCTCTGGCAAAACAACGCTACTGTCTGTGATCGCAGGTCTATTGACCCCCACTTCTGGTCAGATCTGTCTTCTCAACCAAGACATCACGCGCATGAAGCCCAAGGAACGCGCTCAATTTCGGCTGACCAATATCGGGTTTATCTTTCAAGAGTTCAACCTTTTTGCAACACTGACCGCCTCAGAAAATGTTGAAGTAGCGCTCAATCTCAAAGGGATCGACGGAAAAGCTGTCAAACAGCAAGCCAGCGAGTTATTAGAGCAAGTTGGTTTATCAGCACAACAGCATCAGCACCCTGACAACCTATCTGGTGGACAGAAACAGCGAGTGGCGATCGCCCGTGCCCTAGCCGCAGATCCATCCTTGATTATGGCAGACGAACCCACCGCAGCCTTGGACGCTGAAAATGGACGATCCGTTGCAGAATTGTTGTCTCGTCTTGCCAAAGAGCGGGGAAGCACCATCCTAATCGTGACCCACGACCCCCGGATTTTAGACTTAGCCGATCGAATTGCCCAGCTAGATGATGGTTGGCTGCATTCAGACTCGACTCTAAAAATGAATGCAATGAATCCAACCGGAGGATACCAGCAATGAAGATACGCAATAGATTAATGTGTGGCGGTCTTGTCCTTCTGGCTTTGATTCCCATTGCCTTAATGGCTCAATCTCAAGAGTGGGAACACTTAAAGTTGCGTCCTTCTTCTCTGACAAAATACTTTAACTCGCCCGATCGAGACTGGCAAAATTTACGCGCTCAGAAAATAGACGCTGTTCTGACGAGTCGTGTTGACCTCACTCAGCTTTTAGATGGCGGACCACCCAAAGACGGCATCCCCAGCATCGATCAACCAAAATTTGACACGGCTCAAACAACCCCTTTTAAGGCAGATGAGCGAGTTGTTGGCATGGTCATTAACGGCGAAGCAAAAGCCTATCCCTTTGGCATCTTGAACTGGCATGAAATTGTCAACGATACTTTGGGTAACACCAACATTACCGTTTCTTACTGCCCGCTCTGCGACACCATTGTTGCCTTTGAGCGTCAAAATACAACCTTTGGGGTTTCTGGAAAGCTCTTTCAAAGCTGTTTGGTGATGTACGATCGCTCTGATGACACCCTGTATGCTCAGCCCTGGGCTTTGGGAGTGATGGGGTCTCAAGTCAACCGTTCGCTGAAGCGTGTTGAAGCGGTGAAAACTACCCTAGGGCAGTGGTTAAAACAACATCCCAAGAGTCAAATTCTCTCCGCAGAAACGGGACATCAACGTGACTACTTCCGCTATCCCTACGGGGACTACTACACCAATCAATCCTTCGCTTTTCCCGTCCGCAACCAGGCTCGACGCACGCTGCACCCTAAAGAAATTGTGAGCTATATCTGGGAGCCAGACAGCAAAAATCCTAAAAATCAGTTTTCTGGGGCAAGTCAATCTTTTGTTCATCAAACTCTCAAACAGTCTGGAACTCAAGAGTTAACTTTTAACGGTCGTCGGATTCGCGCCCGTTGGGATCCTCAGCTAGAAACCGTCAGGGTTGAGGAAATTGATCGCAAGCTGATTCCTAGCACGACGGCTTTTGCCTTTGTCTATCCTGCCTTTTTTGAATGATTGCTATGTTCCCGATGAAAAATCTTGTTTTGATTGGAGGAGGTCACAGCCATGCGATCGCCCTTCGCTTATGGGGAAGATCCCCTTTGCCAGGGGTGCGTTTGACTCTCATTACAAATTCGGCCTATACGCCCTATTCTGGGATGCTGCCGGGACATCTCGGCGGCATTTACACATTTGAGGAGTGCCATATCAACCTAGAAGTGCTGGCTCAATTTGCCCAAGCGCATTTGGTTTTAGACTCGGCAATGGGGCTAGATCTTGAGCAAAATCGGGTTTTGTGCCATCAGCATCCTCCCATCCCCTTTGATTGGCTCTCGATTGACATTGGCAGTACTCCCGCCATTTCAGGAATTTCCGGCGTGACGGAATACGCGATGGCGGCAAAACCTGTCCCGCAGTTCCTCGCAGACTGGGACGAGTTTTTGCAAAAGTTACGGCAGGAGCTAAGCCTTTGCCGCAGCCGCCCCTTGTCCCTTGGCATAGTGGGGGGCGGAGCGGGTGGAGTGGAGTTAGCGTTAACCCTACAGTCGCGCCTGAAGACTTTTTTACAGTTAGCCGCCCCTTGGCCCCTTGGTGTAAACGTACATCTATTCCATCGACGGGCGAACTTGATGACGGGATATGCAGCAACCGTCGGGAAACGGTTTCGGAAGGTATTGGGCGATCGCAGGATCGATCTGCACCTCAATGAATCGGTCGTCGCAATTGAGCCAGTTTCGCAAGCCGGACACCCACTCGCGGATCTCAAACGGGTTCAGTGTGCATCAGGGCTGAGTGTCGCGTGCGATCGCATCATTTGGGTGACACACGCTGCTTCGCCGCAATGGATTCAAGGGTCAGGACTCGCCACCGATGCTCAGGGATTTATCCTCATTGACCAAACCCTTCAGTCCCTCTCACACCCCAACATTTTTGCAACAGGGGACATCGCTGCAATGGTCAACTATCCGCGACCCAAGGCAGGGGTTTTTGCCGTCCGTCAAGGGAAGCCTCTCTTTGAAAACTTGCACCGCATTGCTTCAGGACAGACGCTTCAGCCCTTTCAACCTCAGAAGCACCATCTTGCGCTGATTGGGTTGGGCGATCGCCAAGCCATAGCCGCCTGGGGCAGTCTATGTATCGGGCCATCTTCTCTCCTTTGGTTTTGGAAAGACTGGATCGATCGACGATTTATGGCGCAGTTCAAAACGCTTCCAGGCGCTATTCTCCCCAATCCCCCGCAACATCCTCAGAACTCAGTCGATCCCCGCAAAGCCCCTGCGGTGATCGCAGATCAAGTGCCCCCACCTCAAATGACGCACCCTAAAAGAATAATGCAATGGCTATTGATTGGCAGTATCTTGATAATTTCTCCCGCTATCACCTTAAGTGGCGTTCGCTACCTTGCTACAGTTCAAGCTGCTGTAGAGCGAAACCCGAACAACTTTAGACCCCAGAGCGCCTACACGCTCATTCAGCAACATCGCACCGCCCAAAACCTCGTGGTTTTAGATGTCCGCACTCCTCAAGAATATGCCGAAGGCCATTTAGACAACGCGATCAATCTTGATTTTTATCGACGTGACTTCCAACAAGCCCTAAATCGCCTAGACCGTCAAAAAACCTACCTCATCTACTGCCACACAGGGGTACGAAGCTCTCGTAGTTTCCAAATGATGCAAAAAATGGGTTTTCGACGGTTCTATAACCTGGGTGGCGGGTTCAACCGATGGAAGCAGGATGGGTTGCCAACCACACTGAATTAAAAATGAACAGTTCTCACGTCATGATAAAACAACACTTTATTGCTGAATCAAATATTGAGGTGCCCGCTGTAACAGCGGCACAAATGCGCGAGATTGATCGCATTGCAACGGAAGAAACAGGGCCTATTCTCTATCAAATGATGGAAAATGCTGGGCGCAATCTAGCCGCAATGGCAATAGAACTGTTAGGAAGTCGCTGGAATCGAGGGAACATCATGATTCTCGCGGGCAGCGGCGGGAATGGAGGGGGCGGTATTTGTGCCGCAAGGCATCTGGCAAGCCGTAGTAATAATATCCATCTATGCTTATCGGCTCCCCATCGGCTACAGCAGGTTTCTGAACTACAATTCAAAACCTTTAAGCTCACCTCAGGGCAAGAAATTAAAACCCATGAATTACCACTCCAGCCAAAGCCCGACCTCATCATTGATGCGCTACTCGGCTACGGGTTAGAGACCGCTCCTAGAGGAGAAACCTTAGCCATGATTCAGTGGGCCAATGCTACAAAGACCCCAATTCTTTCGTTAGATATTCCGTCTGGGGTCAATGCCACCACCGGAGAGACCCCCGGCGACTTTATCCACGCCCAGTGGACGATGACCCTAGCGCTGCCTAAAACAGGTCTTCTCCCTCAAAAGACGGGGCAATTAGTTCTGGCTGATATCGGCATTCCAGAAGGTCTATATCAAAAACTCGGTCTAGTTTATACCGCTCCGTTTGGCAATCGCTTTTGGATTTCTCTCAACTCCTATGACTAAATCTTTCTTGCATAAGCAAATGCGGACTTCCCGCAGACCCTTTAAGCCCTCTAAAACTCCGGTCGCTACCCTCACATTATTCGGAGTCATTGCCCTAACTGGATTATTCGTTGGAGCCTGGTTTGCGGGCAACGGTACGCTAAAGTATGCCTTTGCACAACTACAAGCTTTACAAAATAACCCCCCCCTGTGGCTAGAGATACCGATGGTGACGGGCGATTATTTACTAACTCCAACCGTTGCACTGTTGGCGATCGCCCTCCTCATCATGAAAGTGTCGCCCTTCCCTCGTCCGTGGTCAAGAGCCGTGGTGGTCGTGAGCTTACTGACGATAACCATCCGCTATCTTGTGTGGCGCATCCTGTCTACCTTAAATGTGGGCACCCCCCTCAATGGCGTCTTTAGTCTCTGGCTTTTACTCGCAGAATTGCTCATTCTCAACAGCAGCATTATTCAGCTCTTTTTGATGCTGAATGTCAAAGACCGACGGCCAGACGCCAATCAATTGGCTCCAGACGTACTAGAAGGAAAATATACCCCTTCCGTAGATGTCTTTATCCCAACCTATAACGAACCCGACTTTATTCTGAAGCGCACAGTCATCGGCTGCCAAGCCCTTGACTACAGCAACAAAACAATTTATCTGCTAGATGACACCAAAAGGCCAGAGATTCAGCAGCTTGCCCAGGAACTAGGCTGCGAATATATCACGAGACCAGATAATCGCCATGCCAAAGCAGGCAACTTAAACCACGCCATTGGGCAAACAGAGAGTGAGTTCATTGTGGTCTTTGACGCAGATTTTGTCCCCACTCAAAATTTTCTGATTCGTACTATTGGCTTTTTTCAAGATCCAACCGTTGCTCTCGTGCAAACGCCGCAAAGCTACTACAATGCAGACCCCATTGCCCATAATTTGGGGCTTGAAAATATTATTACCCCTGAAGAAGAAGTCTTTTATCGACAAATTGAACCCATCAAGGACGGTGCAGGCAGCGTCGTTTGTTCTGGCACCTCCTTTGTCGTCCGGCGGAGCGCCCTAGAACACGCAGGAGGATTTGTCACAGAATCTTTGAGTGAAGATTACTTCACCGGAATTCAGCTCTCTGCCAAAGGCTATCGTCTGGTCTACCTCAACGAAAAGCTCAGCGCTGGGTTAGCCGCCGAAAATATCGCGGCCTACGCGACACAACGCCTGCGCTGGGCGAGGGGCACCCTCCAGGCATTTTTTATAGAGTCCAACCCGCTCACGATACCTGGCCTCAATCCAATTCAACGACTCGCGCACCTTGAAGGGCTGCTCCACTGGTTTACAAGCTGGTCGCGTCTGACCTTTTTGGCGATGCCTTTAGCTTATTCTTTCTTAGGCGTGATCCCGCTGCGCGCCTCTGTTCAGGAGATACTGTACTTCTTTTTGCCCTTCTATGTCATGCAGTTTACGGTCTTCGCTTGGCTCAATTCCCGTTCGCGGTCGGCCTTGCTCTCTGATGTATATTCTCTTGTATTGGCCTTTCCGCTTGCTATAGCGGTCATTCAAATTTTGGTCTCCCCCTTCTCCAAAGGGTTTAACGTGACTGCCAAAGGCACCATCAGCGATCGCTACTATTTCAACTGGCAACTCGCACTCCCGCTCATCGCCCTGCTTATTCCGACGACCATTAGCCTCTGGCATAACTTAGGTAACTGCCTAATCCAGCTTCAACTCCATGCCTCCGCCCCGGAAATCGTCATGCATTTCAAAGGGTTGGGCATTGCCTGGATCTGGAGCGCCTACAACCTTCTCACGATCAGCATCACGCTCCTAATATTATTAGATGCCCCAAAACCCGATCCCAGCGAATGGTTCGATCTGCGGCGATTAGCGCGGCTTTCGGTCAATGAGACAACACTCTGGGGCGTAACAACCCTGATTTCTGAAAATGGCCTTCAAATTGAACTTACGCAGCCAGCCCTCACTCCGGTCATCTATGACGAAGCTATCCCAATCACCTTAGAGATTCTAGAAGAAGGGTTATCGCTTTCAGGGGATATCATCCACGCTGACACCAGCTCTGAATTCTCATCGCTTCACATTCGGTTTCGTGAACTTAGCCTTCCTCAGCAGCGAAAGCTGATTCAAATGCTATTTTGCCGTCCAGGTCAGTGGCGTCAACCCTGCACTCCTGGCGAGTTTAAGTCACTACTGCTGTTGTTTCAAATTTTACTCAAGCCCCGTATTCTGTTCGATCGGGGTAGAGCCACTGATTTTGTCAAAATTGCCAAGGTATAGCAGCATCCCTAGCTAGCCGTGTTTCATTGAACCTTTATAGATTCTTCATCTGAGCCTCATCTACTCAGAATTTACTGAGAGAAGGGTAAATCTTCTGAACGAAATCGAAGCTGGCATTAGAAGTCTTACAAAATGGACTAAGTTCAACAGCTCAAGATCTATAAGCAGTTCAAAGCCTTTCTGATTTACGCCAAGCACTTTTACGTCAAGCATCTTGTTGTTAATTGATTGATTTTTGGAGAATTCATGAAGTTTAATTATTTAGCGCTACTCAGCATTATCAGCCTCCTAAGTTTGGGTGAGGCAACCGTCCTTAGACCACTCACGGCTTTAGCTGGCCCTGCCAAAACCTCATTTCAACTCCAAGGAGCCTCTGGTAGTTTTATTTCTTCTGACAATAAAACCCAAGGTAATGCTCGCATTGTGACTCAAAATGGACAGCGATACTTAGAGCTTGGGACAGAATTCAACACAGGTGAGGCACCAGATTTATACGTGCTGCTACACCGCTCTGCAACACCTAATAGCTATAAGCCCAGCGAATATATTAATTTGGGCAGACTCGAAAAACTGAGTGGAACTCAGCGCTATGCAATTCCAAATACGGCTAATTTAAGTGACTATCAATCTGCTGTAATTTGGTGTCGTCAGTTTGACGTGACAATGGCTCATGCCTCTTTTGGAGGAAAAAAAGTAGCTGATAAACCCAATCCTTGCGCTGCAAAACCTAATCCCTGTGCATCGAAACCCAATCCTTGTGCTGCAAAACCTAATCCCTGTGCATCGAAAACCAATCCTTGTGCTGCAAAAACCAATCCCTGTGCATCGAAACCCAATCCTTGTGCTGCAAAAACCAATCCCTGTGCTGGAAAGTAACCAAATCAAATAAATATGTTATTGAATCTAGGTAGAGTTCTCGAAAATTATTCTACCTAGATTCATGAATAATACCTTACCTAAAACAATATGAAAAAATCACCTCAAATCATTACTATTACTCATCATCAAACAGGTGAACTGATTGCTAAGGGGCCTAAAGGATGGGGATTTATGCCCTTTGAAGGAAAATTTTATATTCGCAATAAGTATATCAAAACAAATAAATTTAAGTTTAGCTTTATTCCTGGATTTTGTATTTATAAACTTTTATATGTCTGGCTTAATCTAAGATTAAGAAATGGAAAGTCAGAACCTATGATTGCTTGGATGTATGTTGTCCCTAATCCATTATTTCCTTTCATATGGTTCAGAATAGGTCTACCTCAAAGACATCCAGCACTTAGGGTTGAAATATCAACTTAGAATAGTGATTCTTTGACATTAATATCCCAAAATAAAATACAAGGCTTTTCAGCTTAGCATATGTGATTAAAGTATAAAGGGCTTTTATGGAACTTCGAGATTTTTTGGCTTTACTCCACCCTGCGATCGCAGTCATTGTTGTTTTTCCCTTACTTGGGAATGTCCTGAGGATGGCTTGGCAAACAATGCAGCGACGACAGCAGACCGCAGCAGGTCATAAGAGCAAAATTGCATCCACCGTTGGAACTGAACACGTCCAGCTTGGGCGACTTCTCTCTGGATCGGTTGTAGGAGCCACCCTATTAGGGCTTGCATATCCTATTTTTAAGCAAATTCTAAAAGCTAATGTTTGGGGTCAAAACTCCTTTCAGGTCGTTTTTATCGTATTGATATTTGCAGCAACCATTGCTTCCTTCGTTTTTCTCTATCGGGCACACTCAGCACTTTGGCGCGGAACTCTAGCAACCTTAACTGGAGTAGGGTTAGTTGTTTTAGGCTCTCAAGACGGCGTATTTCGCCGGACAGAAGAGTGGTACTGGTCTCACTACTATATTGGTATTTCTGCTGCTCTACTCATGGTATTTTCGCTGGCGATCATCCCTGATATCTATAAAGATCGTTCTAATCGCTGGCGTACTATTCACGTTGTGGTGAACTCAGTTGCAGTGCTGCTTTTTATGGGTCAAGGGTTAACAGGCCCAAGAGATTTGCTTGAAATTCCACTAGGTTGGCAAGAACCCTTCGTATATAGCTGTGATTTTAATAACAAAACTTGCCCAAAGCCCTAGTTTCTAAAATATTCTTACAGTTTCAGTAACTGTCAAATCTTCTATGAAGCCATCAGATCAAATGTCTGAGGACTGTCTGATTATTTTTACACGGTATCCAGAACCTGGAAAAGCCAAAACCCGCTTAATTCCTGTTTTAGGTGCAGAAGGTGCTGCGTCGCTGCATCGGGACATGGCAGAACTAACGCTACTACAGGCGAGAGGATTGCAAAAGCTCAAGTCACTTACGATTGAAGTTTGGTTTGTCGGCGGAAATACAGAACTGATGACAGCGTGGTTAGGGGAAGATTTAATCTTTCAAGTGCAGCCGGAGGGCGATTTAGGCGATCGCCTACTCTCAGCTTTTCAGAGTGCCTTTAGCAAAGGCTATAGCCGCATCGTTACTATTGGGACTGACTGTCCAGCGCTCAACACCGCAATTCTTGAGCAAAGTTTTACAGCACTTCAAAACAGCATTCTGACCATTGGCCCAACAAGAGATGGAGGCTATTACTTGATTGGATTGCAGCATTGCATACCGGAACTGTTCTCTGGCATTCCGTGGAGCACTTCTACGGTTTTTCAAGATACCCTCAAAATTGCAGAATATCTGCACGTAACACCAACGATTCTACCCTGCTTATACGATGTTGACCTACCCAAAGATCTTGAAGATTTCTAAAATTCAAGAATTTTTAGGCATGTAACACCCTTTGATCAAGCCAACGTTTAACTAGTACAGCTTGGCTGAAGTAGACTCACCATCTAAGCAGTCAAAGGCTTACCCTTATAAGTCCATTTAAAGGGCTTAGCCATCGTGTGGTTAAAGTAGTCGATAAACTCCAGAATACGGCTTTTAAGCTGAGCTTTGCTGTTGAAACTGGAACGCCGTAAAAGCTTACGCACCAGGATGCTAAACCAAATTTCAACCTGATTGAGCCAAGAGCAATGTTTGGGGGTGAAATGAATGACCAGATGGTGAGAATGGTCTCTCAAGAACTCTGAACGGGTTTTCATTGATTTAAGAATGCCCGATTTGCCCTTTTCCCCTAATTCTGGTGGCTTTTCCTCAAGCGCTGCAACGATGCGAACAAGTGCCTCGGATTGATGGGTATTGAGACAGTCCATGACCAAGTGTGTCTTTGGCGCGTCGGGATGCTGATTCAGGAGTGTCTTGATATGGCACGCTAAATCTTCCTCCGTGCGGGTGTCTCCTACATCTGCCTGGGCAATACGACCACTGGCAACGTTGAACGAAGCAATCAACGTCTGAGTACCATGACGGATGTACTCAAACTCAACTTTCACACAACGTCCTGGCTTCATAGGGATATCCGGCATCTGACGCTCCAAGGCTTGAATGCCTGTCATCTCATCCAAACTGTAGGTCAGCTCTCCGCGTTTGGCTCTCTCTATGGCTAATTCGTAGACTTCACAGATGTCTTCGACTTTGGCTTTGAATTCTGGGTCGGGGGGGCACATAGATCAGGAAATGGTGTCTGATGCAATAAAAGGCTGAAAGGCATATACTTCAGTCATTATGAGCGAGGCGAAAAAGCCATGACTGAAAAACAAGCCTACCAAAATCGCACGGCAATTGTTCATTTCGGAGCGAC
>JBGSVR010000137.1:0-17430 GCA_041752855.1 Thermosynechococcaceae cyanobacterium | reverse complement strand
GCTCGCAACACATTATCAGTTTTTTGAATTCCCCAAGTTAAATATGTATGGCACTTTTGACCAGAAAGTTGAGTTAATTTCAGTCTAAACAGCTTTTTCTATACATGATCTGTCTTCATATCATTCAGGATTGCTATATGTCTCTAGCTCGGCAGACAAAATGCTGCCAGCTAAGACCAAAAAGTTTAGCTTTAACTGGTCTGCCTTGAGTTTGCAAACGAAGGCTACCGTTTTGGCGATCGCCCTAGGGGTTGTCCCTACCATTGGCGTTGCAAGCCTTTCTTCCTATCTAAACAGTGTTGCTTTAACTCAAAAAGTAACAGAAAATCACCAAGAAAGAGCGAATGAGGCGGTCGATAAACTGACCCGATTTGTATTTGAACGCTATGGTGACATTCAGGTTCTAGGCAATCTTCCTATTTTTCGGAACCCGACCCTGAGTGCAGCCGTGAGCCTTCAGGATAAGCAAAAAGTGCTGGCGCAATATGCTGAGACCTATCAGGTTTACGACAGTATTGCAGTGTATGGGGTGGACGGCAATCTTATTGTGAATGGAGGGAAAGAAAAAGCCCCAGCGAATAATTTTGACCGAGAATATTTTCAGATTGCGCTCAAGACAGGGAAGCCTTATGTGAGCCAGCCTATTATCTCAAAAGTAACTAAAACTGCAAATATTTTCTTTGCAGCGCCGATCAAAGATTCTGTGACAGGGCGAACCATCGCCGTCATTAGAACTCGGATGCCAGTCAAAGACTTAGAAAAAGTTATTGAGAACTACGGCAACGCAAAGAACCAAATTAACTATCACTTCTTTGACGGTTCTGGCCAAATCTTTATGGCTACAGAGAAAGAACAGGTAGGCGATGATGCAAATACAGACTTTCCAGAGGGTCTTGCAGAAAAACGTGTGAGCGGCAAGCCTGGGAGCTGGATTGGCCGTGACCTGAACCAAAAGACCGTAGCAACGCTTAATGCCTTTGCACCAACCAAAGCCTTCCAAGGGATGCCAGACCTTAAGTGGGGACTTGCCTACACAGTCGAATCTAAAACTGCGTTTAAGTCAGTTGAAGAACTGCGGAATTCGCTGCTATTAGCCACAGCGGCGACGACTATTTTAGTGGGTTTAATTGCGGCCTATGCTGCTAGCCGAGCGGTTCGCCCCATCAAGGCGGCAGCGACTGCCGTAGAAAAAATTGGGAAGGGTGAACTGGATGCTCGTGTTGAGGTGAAAGGGGAAGATGAACTCGCAACCTTAGGTACCAACATCAATAAAATGGCGATGGATCTAGAGTCTCTGATTGAAGCACAAAAGGCAGAAACTGGACGGATTGAAATTGCTCGTCAAGAGGCTCGCATGGACGCTGATGCCAGTGCCCTAGAGCAGCGAGAAGCCAAAGAATTTATTCAAAAACGCGCTCTAGAGCTGCTGATTGAGGTAGACCCCGTGAGCCGAGGTGACTTGACGGTACGGGCAAACGTGACCCCGGATGAAATTGGGACGGTGGCTGACTCGTACAACGCTATTATTCGCAGCCTGCGGCAAATTGTGCAAAAGGTGCAGGGCGCAGCCGCTTCTGTAACCGATACGGCGCAAGATAATGCTTCGACGGTGCAAAAGGTGGCGCAAGAGGCTACTGAGCAGGCACTGGCGATCGCCAAAGCCCTCCAGCAAATCCAGGTTGTAACCCAGAATAGTGAAGGGGTTGCTGAGTTTGCAAAACAGGCCGAGCAGCAGGTGCGCCTTGCCAATGCGGCGGTTCAAGATGGAGATGACGCCATGAACCGAACGGTAGAAGGGATTTCGACCATTCGTGAAACGGTGTCTCAAACCTCCAAAAAGGTAAAGCGTCTGGGTGAAGCCTCTCAAAAGATTTCTAAAGTGGTGAACCTAATTAGTGGATTTGCTGCCCAAACCAACCTACTCGCACTCAACGCCGCTATTGAAGCAGCCCGTGCAGGAGAAGAAGGACGGGGTTTTAGTGTGGTTGCAGAAGAAGTGCGGGCGCTGGCGCAGCAGTCTGCCGCAGCAACCGCTGAAATTGAGTCTCTGGTCGAAGAAATTCAAACCCAAACCAATGAAGTGGTCACGGCGATGGAATCTGGGACAGAGCAGGTGGTTGCGGGGACGCAGCTTGTAGAAGAATCCCGTCAAAAGCTGACGCAGATTTCTGCGGTGAGTACCCAAGTGAATCGACTGATTCAAGACATTGCCCAGGCGGCTGCCCAACAAACCCAAGCGTCTTCCACCGTGAGCCAAACCATGCAGGATGTGGCGGTCATTGCAGCAGATACCTCCAAGCAGTCAGAAGATATGGCGGGTTCCTTCAGCCGTCTGGTGGAAGTGGCGCAAGGACTACAGGTCAGTGTGGCGCAATTTAAGGTTAGCTAACTCTGGATGAGGTTTTTTCTATGACGATGACTGACCTTTCCATTCGCGATCAGGCTTACCAGTTCTTCCAGCAGGAGGCGCTAGACCTATTGCAGAGTCTGGAGGAGGGGCTACTCAACCTGCGATCGCAGTATGACATTCCCCATATTCATGAATTAATGCGTGCCGCCCATTCCATTAAGGGCGGTGCCAGCAGCGTCGGACTCCCTGGCATCGAAAAGATTGCCCATCGGCTAGAAGACGTGTTCCGCGCCCTGTATCGCCGCACCGATCCGCCAGACGCCGATCAAGAAGAAGTCTTACTACAGGCTTACGACTGCCTGCGACTGCCCCTATTAGAGCAGCTCCAAACGGGACAATACGATGCGGCGATCGCCTGGGAAAATGCTGAACCTATTTTCACCCTGCTTGAGGCTGTCTTTCAAATTGATGCAGGGGGAGACTTTGAATTGCCCACTGCTGCCGAACTGGGCGTAGACATCGTTTATGAGGTCTTTTCCGGCGATGTGCAACGCGGCATTGAGACGCTATCGGAGGTTTTAACTCATCCTGAGATTGGCAACATTGAAGGAGAGATTCGAGCCACCGCAGAAGTATTTGTGGGCATTGGCGACCTATTGGGTCTATCAGGCTTTAGTGCGATCGCCCAGGCCATCATTCAGGCTTTAGACAAGCATCCTAAGCAGGTACTCACTATCGGGCAATTGGCGGTTGAGTCACTTCAGGCGGCACAGGTTGTAGTGATAGGGGGCGATCGCACCCAAGGCGGTAGCCCCAGTCCAGCGCTCTTAGCCCTTGCTGAATCCTCATCCGCTGTAGATCTCGAGGGCGCGTTTGCTGCTGCGTCAGAGACAGAATTTACAGATATTTTAGAACAGCCAGAAAGCGCCTTTAGCGACTTCGAGTCTGCCGATCTAGAAAAATTCTCCGAAGTATTTACTGCTTCTGTTGCTCTACCGTTTCAGACGGAAGCACAAGTAGAGGCTATGAGTCGTTTTGATATAAACGGCTTCAATTCTACAGAAGCATCAACCCACCAAGGCGCTCCTCTAGAAGCGCTATTAAATCAAAACGCTCTAGAAGATATCTTTGGAGAGGCCACTGTTGAACTAGACGTACCCCCGACGCAAAACTGGGATTTTTCAGACAGCAGCGCTTTAGAAGATATCTTTGGTCAAGCCACTGAGACCGTCGATCTCTTCTCTATTCCAACCGAAGTTGATCATGCACAAGCCGATCCGCTCGAAGGCCAAGCTTTCTACCCCGAGGCACAGCCAGCACTGAAGGTAGAGCCGTCGCCCATAACGGATGCTGTCGCTACGCCAGAAACAACCCTTCCGGCTGTCGAAGTCATTCCGGCACCTAAGGCCGCAAAGAAGACCGCAACCCCCGCATCTGGCTACATGACCGACTCCATTCGGGTCGATTTCCTGCGCCTAGAGCGGCTCAACAACCTAGTGGGTGAACTCGTCACCCAAGAAAACGGAGCCTTGTTGCAAAGTCAGCAGCTCCAAGAAAAGCTCAAGCGGCTACAGCAGCGCTTCTTCCACTTTGAAGGCGTGAGTAAAAACCTGCAAACCTGGATGGATCAGAGTTTGCAATCTGACGTTAAAAGCCAAAGACCCGAGCTGTATCGTCCTTCTCAAGGCACGCAAAACCCTGACCTTGCCTCTGTCGCTGACTTCGACCCGCTCCAGATGGATTCCTATAGCGGTTTGTACACCCTACTGCAAGAAGCCCTCGAAGAAATTGCTCAAATGGGTGAAAGCATTGGGGATATGACCCTCATCACCCAAAATGCCCAACAAATCCAGCGTAAAAAGCAGCAGACCCTCAAGCAGGTTAGAAATGACCTTCTTTGGGCCAGAATGATTCCTATTGGGGATATCCTAAACCGCTTCCCGCGTATGGTGCGAGACTTAGCTATCAAGCACAAAAAAGAGGTCAACTTTAAGCAGTCTGGCGCAACCACCCTGGTCGATAAAATTATCCTCGAGCGTCTGTACGACCCTCTCGTTCACCTGATTCGGAATGCCTTCGACCACGGCGCTGAGTCTGCGGCAGAACGCATTGCCCAAGGCAAATCTGCGGAAGCCACCATTGAAATTCGCGCCTACCACCGAGGCAACCAAACCTTTATTGAAGTGCGCGATGACGGACAGGGCATTGACCCTGAAAAAATTCGGGCGGCTGCCATTGCCCAAAATTTGCTTACCCCAGCGGTTGCCGCCACCACCTCTAAAGAGCAGCTTTACCAATGCCTCTTTGAACCCAACTTTTCGACCGCTGCCCAAGTCAGCGATTTGTCAGGGCGGGGGATGGGCATGTCTGCGGTGCTTAACCAAGTGCAAACCCTGAAAGGCAATATTGCGATCGCCTCGGAACTTGGGCAAGGCACCACCTTTACCATCAGCCTGCCGCTCACCCTTACCATTGCAAAACTGCTGGTGTTTAGCGTGGATACCTACTGCATGGCAATCCCCGTTGATACCCTGCTTGCCATTGTGGCAGCAGAGGATAAAGACATCCAAACCATTCAGGGGCAGCAGTTCTATCGCACCCAAGAGCAGCTCATTCCGCTCTATCCGCCCTCAGCCTTTTCGCACCATTACCCGCTACCCAGAGGATTTTCTGAAAAAACGCAGGTCATGTCCTTGCCACAAGAGGGAAAAGTGCCGCTGCTGCTAATTTCTAATGGCAAAGAAATTGTTGCCTTAGAAGTGGATCAGATTTTAGATGAACAGGAACTGGTCATTAAACCCTTTGGACAAGCCGGAACGCCCCCTAAATATCTCTATGGCTGTGCCATTTTAGGCGATGGCGCTTTAGTGCCTGTGATTGATGGTTCGGTACTGCTGTCGATGTGGCGAGATCCGATGGATAGCAACCTCATTCTTCAGCCCCAAGCGCCGAAACTCACTACTCTTAGGTCAACGAATCAGAATGTGCAAACCATCTTGGTAGTGGATGATTCTTTAACCACTCGCCAAAACGTTACCCTAACGCTGCAAAAATTTGGCTACCAGGTCATCCAGGCCATTGACGGCAAAGAGGCATTGGATAAACTTCGTCAAGAACCCAACATCAAAGCGGTGTTCTCTGACGTCGAAATGCCGACGATGAACGGGTTTGAGTTTTTGAGCGCCTGCCGCAAAACCTATCCGGCATCGTCTCTGCCCGTCATTATGTTGACCTCTCGCAGTAGCGACAAACATCGGGGCATTGCCAAGCTATTAGGCGCAAACCACTACCTCACAAAGCCCTACCTAGAGCAAGACTTACTTAAATCCCTACAAACTTGTTTAGAGGCGGTTCGATGTTAGCAGCCAAAGTCAAAGTCGCCACGCTAAAGATTCTCGTGTTTCGGGTCGGGACGCTTTATCTCGCCCTGCGATTAGAAGGGGTTAAAAAAGTGACCCCCATGCCCAATATCCTCAAAAGCGGCGACAAGTTTTTGGGCATCACCCAAATGGAAGGGGAAGAGGTGATTGTATTTGATCTCTTCCAAAAAATTTATGGTCGCCCCGCAGAGGAATCTCAAGGGTTTTTAGTCACCGTCCAAACAAACCAAAATCGCTATGGCATTACGGCAGCGATTTTGCCCATTATGCGAGACATCCCCCTTTCTGAATTTAGAGCCGTTCCTGCCGATTACCGCGATCGCGATACCTTGGGCATTGCCGATCAGATGGTAGAAGTCACCTTAGATAACAAAGCCGTCGTAACGGCATTTTTGCTTGACCCTGCGCAGCTATTAGCGGCGATCGCCTAAAAAATCTAGCCCATCTCCCACTCCCACATTGCCCAGCAGTAGGTCTGCTGCACCGCTGTCCTAGTGAACACCCTTATAATTTAAGGGTTTGTTGCCATTCCACAGTTGTGTTTATGAGCGCATCAGAGACAGAATCTGCTAATGCCTGGTGTAAGAGTGAAGAGCAATTTGAAGCACTTATCGCTAATATTCCTGGTGCCGTTTATCGCTGTCTATGGAATGTTGATTGGACGATTTTATATATCAGTCATGGCGTTACAGAAATTTGTGGATATTTGCCTGAGGCATTTCTCAATGGCACGCTCCGTTGGCCCGATATTATCCATCCAGAGGATGTAAAAAGAGTTTTGGGGCAAACGCGAAGGGCGCTTGCTTCAGGAAGTTTGTATAGCACTGACTATAGAATTATTCATATCAATGGCAGTATTTGCTGGGTTCGCAGCACAGGGCGCGGCCACTTTGACAGCAACGGTAAGCTGCAATGGCTAGATGGATATTTGTCAGATATTAGCGAAGAAAAGCGCGACGAAGTTGTTCGCAAGCAAGCCCAAGAAAAACTCCAGCAGAGCGAAGCTAAACTCCAAGAGTCAGAAGCCAAGTTTTCCTCTGCATTTTACCGAAGTCCGTTGGCTATGGCCATTATCTCTCTAGAGACAGGGCAATACTTAGATGCTAACGATATTTTCTTGGAAACCACTAAATTAAGCCGCAAAGACGTCATTGGCTATACATCTCTAGAAATTGGGTTTTCCGATCCAACGGAGCGCGAAAAATTTTATTGCGAACTCAAAAAAAATGGCTGGGTGCGAGAATTTGAATCATCCTACCGCACTGGATCTGGAGAAATTCGCTTTAATTTGCTTTCTGGGGAGATTGTTCAGGTTAACGGATCTCCCCATTTGCTACTCGTGGGAAAGGATATCACTGAACAGAAACAAATTGAACTTGTTTTGCGCCAGAGTGAAGCAAAATATCGTGATTTAGTCCAGACTGCCAACTGTATTATCCTGCGTTGGGATATACAAGGTATCATTAGCTTTATCAATCAGTATGGCTTAGAATTTTTTGGTTTCACCGAACTAGAACTTCTTGGTAAATCGGTTAATGGTACTATCGTTCCAGAGCATGAATCTTCGGGGAGAGACTTAGAATGTCTCATTGAGGAAATTTGTCAGAAACCCGATCAATTTTACCTAAATGAGAACGAAAATATTTGCCAAGATGGTACACGCGCCTGGATCAGCTGGATCAACAAGCCTGTTTTGGATGATAATGGTCGCTTTGCAGAAATTCTTTCCGTTGGTACTAACATTACGGATCGTAAAAAGGCAGAAGAAGAATTAGCCCAGAGAAATGCTGATCTAGAAACTGCCAAGCAGAATGCTGAATTGGCAAATCAAGCAAAAAGTATCTTTCTTGCTAATATGAGTCATGAACTGCGCACCCCTCTAAATGCGATTCTTGGCTTTGCTCAAGTGATGCAGCGAGATCTAAAACACGATCCAGTTTCTTTTCAACAAACGGCGTGCGCAAATTTACAGATCATTCAAAATAGCGGAGAGCATCTACTGGCACTCATTAACGATATCCTTGATATGGACAAGATTGAAGCGGGGCGGATGGAAATTAACCGCCAACCTTTAGATCTCCATTATTTGATCCAATCTCTAGAAGGGATGTTTCAGGCTAAGGCGTACCAGAAAGACCTTATTCTAAACTGCAATTACACTGTTGATGTTCCTCAATATATTGAAACGGATGAAGCAAAACTCCGTCAAATTTTGATCAATCTTTTGGGGAATTCTATCAAATTTACTGACTCAGGACGGATTACGCTCCACGTTAGTACAACGGATCAAGTTCTCACCTTTGAAGTTGAAGATACTGGTGTAGGAATGAGTGCGCCAGAAATTGCGCAGTTATTTAGCCCATTTTATCAAGCGATGGGTGGGCGAGAATCTCAGACAGGCACGGGCTTAGGATTAACCATCAGCAAAAAGTATGTAGAATTGCTTGGAGGTAATCTGTCCGTCGCAAGTACCGTGGGGCAAGGCACCATTTTTAAGTTTGAGATTCCGATCAAACTGGCTGCGTCCGCTGACAAAAAAGAGACTCAGAACTATCGTTCAGTGATCAAGCTGGCTCCCGAGCAGCAAACGTATCGCATCCTTGTTGTCGAAGATAAATGGGAAAGCCGAACCTTACTGGTCAAATTACTCCAACCCTTAGGGTTTGAAGTGCGCGAAGCTCAAAATGGTCAAGAAGCCGTCGAGATTTGGGAAGACTGGCAGCCCCATTTAATTTGGATGGATATGCGAATGCCCGTAATGGATGGGTATGAGGCCGTCCTGCGTATTCGTGCCCATATCAAAGGGCAGGCCACTGCCATTATTGCTTTGACGGCAAGTGCCCTAGAGCAAGAAAAAGCGCTTGTTTTATCCGTTGGCTGCAATGATTTTGTGCGCAAACCTTTTCGAGACGGGTTGATTTTTGACAAAATACGTGAACATCTCGGCGTTCACTATATTTATGCAGAGGCGGATCCGGCACAATCGAGTGATGAGCAAGCTGAGGATAATTGCCATCAGCAGATTTTGACAAGGCTGCCCTTGATGCCTAGGGAGTGGACGCAGCAGCTCTATGAGTCTGCCACCCTTGCGGACAAGGAATGGGTGAGTCAATTGGTCAATGAAATTACGGATGCCGAACCGATGCTGGCAGCTAATCTTTTGACATTGGTCAAAACGTTTCAATGCGATATGGTCGCAAGCCTAGCCGAATTGGTAATGAGTCAGCAATAATGACGCTATACAGACACATCATTGGCTTTCAATGATAATTCTTGCTTATCATGCCCGTCTGTAAGACTTTAGACCCCTCGCGCGATAACTGGAATGACATCTCAACCTACGCCGTCCCAACCCAACGCTACGAAGGGAGATATCCTCATTGTTGATGATGTTGCTGAGAATCTAGAATTCTTAATGACTATTCTGACTCAGCAGGGCTATAAAGTCCGTAGCGTTCTGAGTGGAAAAACAGCACTGAAAGTGGCAAAGGCGGCGCAGCCAGACTTGATTTTGCTCGATATTAAAATGCCAGAGATGGATGGCTATCAAGTCTGTCAAAAACTCAAAGCAGAATCCATTACCCAAGATATTCCCGTTATTTTTCTGAGTGCTTTAGACCGCTCTAATGATAAGGTCAAAGCCTTTACAGTAGGGGGAATTGACTACATCCCTAAACCCTTTCAAGTAGAAGAGCTGTTGGCACGGGTGAAAAATCACCTCGATTTGCGCTGCGCTCAAGCCCAAGTCCAAAAGCTCAATAGTGAACTAGAACAACGGGTTTTTCAGCGCACCGCTCAATTAGAGCAAGAGATTGGCAAACGCCTGCAAATGCAAGAGAAACTTCTGCATGTTGCTATGCACGATACGCTGACTAATCTCCCCAATCGCACTTTTTTGACCCAGCGACTGATTCAAATCTTTGAGCGCAGCCAGCAGTCTGTTGATGAAAATACCGTATTGATTTTGCTAGAGTGTGACCAGCTACCCGCCATCAATAATTCTCTGGGGCATCAAGCGGGCGATCGCCTAATTGTTTCTATGGCGCGTCGTTTGGAGACTTGCTTAGAATCAGAAATACTATTAGCGCAATGTGGAAATGATACCTTTGCAATTTTACTAGAGCATCATTCTGATCTGAACGAAGTGATGAGAATTGCAAACAGGCTGCACGAAGAAACCCAATACCCTTTCCATATCGATAATCACCTCATCTATAGCAAAATTAGCATTGGGATTGTTCAAGGCACGCGAGAGTACCAAAACCCAGAGCATCTTCTGCGCGATGCAAATACGGCAATGTATCAGGCAAAGTCTTTGGGCGTTGGGAATACTCAGGTCTTTGACGCCGTAATGCACCATCGCGCCGTATCTTTTTTTGAAATTCTGAACGAACTGCACCAGACGCTGAAAAAACAGGAGCTATACCTTGTTTTTCAGCCTATTTTTTCTTTAAAAAATAATAAGATGACAGGGGTTGAGTCACTGCTCCGTTGGCAACATCCCGAGCGAGGATTGATTATGCCAGGGGAGTTTATTTCAGTAGCAGAAGAAACGGGATTAATTATTTCCCTTGATCGCTATGTTCTTGATATGGCCTGTGCCCAACTTAAAATTTGGCAAGAAGAATATGGGTTAAGTGCTTCCTTTCGTCTTCAGGTTAATCTATCGGCACAGCAACTCTCTCAGTCAGATTTTCTAGAGTATTTAGACAAAACTTTAAATAAGCATCAAGTCAATAGCCAAAACCTTGCCTTAGAAATTACTGAAAATGCTCTAATGCAGCAGCATGAAAATATTTTAACTCTACTCAGCGAACTAAAAATTCGCGGTATTCATGTCAGTATTGATGACTTTGGGACAGGTTATTCTTCCCTGAGTTATTTGCATCATTTAAAGGTTGAAAACTTAAAAATTGATCGCTCTTTTATTAGCCAAATGGAACAAACAAAAGATGGCTTAGGTATTGTTCGCACCATTATTAATTTAACCCATGATTTAGAGATGAGCGTTACAGCGGAAGGAGTTGAAACGCCCCAGCAGTTGGAACACCTTAAAAGTCTAGACTGTGATTTCGTTCAAGGGTACTTTTTGGGTAAACCGATGGATGTGACTCAGGTGTCAGCAACCATTCTTCAAGAACATCTTTGAGTCTACTTTTTTGGTAGTGCCACACATAGGGCTGCTTCGACGGTCATCAAACCCCAAATATGTGGACAAGATGAGCCTAACCTAAGGCATTTTTCTCGCTAACGTGGGTCTTCTGCCCATTACCCCCGCCATAAAGTGCAGTGCAGCAATCTTCAAAACGGGGATGTGTTCCATTGCCCACAGCCCTAAACGCCGCACCAACACCAGCGGCAAAATATTGTTAGAAAACGTTAAATTAATGAGGTCGGTGAAGCCCAGAGAGAGCATATTCTCCCAGCGCCGCCAACGTTCATAGCGCTTCAGTACCTGTAGACTGCCAATATCTTCACCCTTCGCGTGAGCGTCCCGCAGTACCTGTGCCAGTGCGCCCACGTCGCGGATGCCTAAGTTTAAGCCCTGCCCCCCTACCGGATGACAGGAATGCGCTGCATCGCCCACTAGGGCTAAGCGCGATCGCACGTACTCGCAGGAGTGCATCAGCTTAGCAGGGAATAAAAAGCGATCGCCCACCAGGGTTAACTTGCCCATCTGGGAACCGTAGCGCTCCGTCAGCTTTTCGATAAAAGATGCCTCATCTAATGCTAAGAGTGCCTGTGCCTCGGCATGGGGAGCCGTCCACACAATCCGGCACTGGGTGGCGCTTACGGGCAAAATGGCAAAAGGGCCACTGGGCCAAAAGCGCTCGTAAGCCGTATTTTGGTGAAATTTTTCGGTTTCAATAGTGGCAACCAGACAAGACTGCCAGTAGGCTTTACTACGGGTTTTAATCTCAGACCGCTGTCGCACTTGTGAGGTTGAGCCGTCTGCACCCACCACTAACCCAACCTGCAAGGTTTGAGCAGCACTGGGTTCTGAAGTAACAGTCTGAAGGACTACTTCCACATAATCATCAAATTCCCGAGTGGCAACAACCTGGGCGGGGCAGCGCCACGTCACGTTATTGCAGGTGTTTACAAACCCCAAAAGCGCTTTGATCAGTACGCGATGCTGTGCCACATGCCCTAGCGCCTTTGCGCTGAGATCCGATGGCTTAAACTCAACAACATAGGGGCAGTCTGCATCCGACATTCGGACATGGTTAAAGGGCTGAACCTGTGGCTCGATTTCAGGCCAAACCCCAAGGCTCTCCCAGATGCGCTTAGAGCTGAGGTGAATGGCGTAGGCTTGTCCCTTGGCGATAGCTGCGCACCCAGAGTCTGTCGCTGATTGAGGTTGCGCCTCAACAACCAATATCTCTAGCCCAGAATCTTTAAGCGCTGCCGCCAAAGTAATGCCTGCAATGCCCCCGCCTACAATAGCAACGTCGTAATCTAACTTAGGCGGTATTGTCTGCAATGAATCAGGATGAAGCATCGTAGAACTTGCCAAAGAATTAGAGTGGGCAGTGAACTGAATCATTAAGCTGTTGCAAAAGTTAACAATCTACTTCTTTATTCTGACGCGTCGATGGGTTCTTTACAAGGTTGGGATGCTACAAGCGGCATCGGCTAGAAGTCTTATTCCCAAACAATTCTAAAGAAAATATGTGGTGAAGAATCGAGAAATTCTATGGACTTAAGCTTTCAGAAAGATGATACGGTAAGGATAGTTAATGAATTAATCGCAGCACTGAGAGCAAACAATGACGATGACAGGCGGCCCCTTACAAGGAACTGAGAAAAGCCTTGAGGCAATGCGTAAGTTTTCTGAAACCTATGCTAAACGAACAGGCACCTTCTTTTGTTCGGATCTTGGCACAACGGCTGTCGTCATTGAAGGGTTAGCGAAGCATAAGGATGACTTTGGGTCGCCTCTTTGCCCCTGCCGCTATTACGAAGACAAGGAAGCTGAAGTGGCTGCTGCTTACTGGAACTGCCCCTGTGTGCCCATGCGGGAACGCAAAGAGTGCCACTGCATGTTATTTTTGACGCCGGACAACCCTTTTGTAGGCGATCGCCAAGACATTAGCTTTGAAGAAATCCGCTCTGAAACCAACCAGTTTTAGGCTATGGAAGACCTTCCCGCCTCTTTTTGGGAGGGCGTTCGGGAGTTTCAGCAGGGCAAATTCTACGAGTGCCACGATACTTTAGAAGCACTTTGGATTGAAGCTCAAGAGCCAAATAAAACCTTTTTTCAAGGCATTCTGCAAATTGCGGTGGCCTGTTACCATTTGGGTAATCAAAATTGGAGAGGATCTGTGATTTTGCTAGGGGAAGGGATTCGCCGTCTCTCACCCTACCAGCCAGACTACGGCAATATTGATATCAATATGCTCTTAGATACCAGCAGTGCGCTCTTGAGTCATCTCCAGGCTGCTGGTGCTGAGCGCGTGGCTGAATATAGCATCCTTATGCAGGGCTATGGCTCAGAAACCATTGAGAAATCAGCCGAAGCAGAAATTTTGCCCACGCTTAGTCGGGTGACAGATTCGCAAAACCCTTAAAATGATGAGTGCGCTGTCTATTTTTCTAAATTATGTCCTCTGCGGCTGTTTCTCTCCCAGACTCTCTTGCAAAAGTGGTAAATCGCTTTGAGCGGCTCTCTGAGCCTAAGCGTCGCTATGAGCTGTTGATTTGGTTTGCCAAGCGTTTGCCTGAGTTAGATGATGTGGCGCGCACTTCAGAGAACAAGGTGCTGGGCTGTACGTCTCAGGTCTTTGTGACGGCAAGGCTAGAGGATGAAAAAATTTACTTTGCCGGAGATTCAGATTCTCAACTGGTTAAAGGATTGGTCGCGCTCTTAGTAGAGGGGCTAAGTGGATTGCCGCCGGAGGTTGTGGGTTCCCTTTCGCCAGAATTTATCCAAACCACGGGGTTAAACGTAAGCCTTACGCCGTCGCGCTCCAATGGATTTTACAACATTTTTAGAGCGATGCAGCTTAAGGCTTTGGCCTATCAACATGCGGAAAGCGGCACGGCTCAGAATTAAAACAAGCGATTCTTTGCATCTTGAGCCATATCTAAATTCAGCCCCTAGATAAGGTGATTTCTTTGGAGGAAATCACCTTACCTAAATTGTTAAGCAGCCTGTAGTCCGCTGTGTCGCAGCAGTGCTTCAGTGCTTGGCTCTCGCCCACGAAACGCCTTAAAGACCTCCATGGGGTGCTGGCTACCGCCCAAGGCTAAAACCGTCTCACGGAACCGTCGCCCCGTTTCGACGATCGCCGCATCATTTTCTAGCCCCGCTTCTTCAAAGGCCGCAAAGGCATCTGCACTCAGCACCTCTGCCCACTTGTAGCTGTAGTAGCCCGCAGAATAGCCGCCGGCAAAGATATGTCCAAAAGAACACAGGAATGCATCTTCGGGGAGGGGTTTGAGAACTGTGGTGGATTGGGCAATGCGATCGCGCAGTTCACTAATACTCTCTTTCCCGTCGGGTTGGTACCGATGGTGCAGCTCAATATCTACCGTTGAGAAATAGACCTGACGGAGGGTGCCGCTACCGTTCATAAAGGTACGCGCCGCCAAGAGCCGTTGGTAGTATTCTTCCGGTAAGGGCGCTCCGGTTTCGTAGTGACGCGCCATGCCAAATAGGGTGGCGCGGTCGTAGCACCAGTTTTCCATAAACTGGCTGGGTAGCTCTACCGCATCCCACTCCACGTTGTTGATGCCTGCTGCACCTGCAAAATCGACGCGGGTCAGCATGTGATGGAGTCCATGCCCAAACTCATGGAAGAGGGTTTCGACTTCCCGAAAGGTCATGAGGCTGGGTTTGCCATCTACGGGTGGGGTTTGGTTGCAGACCAGGTATGCCACAGGGGTTCTGAGGGTGTCGCCTGTCTTGGCGCGTCCAATACAGTCATCCATCCAGGCACCGCCGCGCTTTTCGGCAGGACGGCTATAGGGGTCGAGGTAGAAATGGGCGATGTTTTCTCCAGTCTCACTGGCAATTTGAAAATAGCGTACATCGGCATTCCAGACGGGCGCATCACCATCGGCAGGGGTGACGGTGATGCCAAAGATGCGGTGTACTAGGCCAAATAACCCCTCTAAGACCTGAGGCAAGGGGAAATAGGGTCGCAGTTCTTCATCGTTGAGGGCGTACTTTTCTTCTCGGAATCGTTCTGCCCAGAAGCTGGTGTCCCAATGCTTCAGGTCAGTACCTTCTGGGGTATGTTTGGCGGCGGCAAAGTCTTTGAGTTCTGCCAACTCTTGCTGAGCGGCTTCGTAGCTCGGCTTACGAAGATCTTCTAAGAGCGCCTCAACGGCAGCAACGTTGGGAGCCATTTTGCTGGCAAGGCTGACTTCGGCAAAGCTTTGGTAGCCCAAAAGCTGAGCTTCTTCTTGGCGGAGGGTCAAAATGCGCTCAATAATAGGAGCGTTGTCATACTCCCCAGATGCGGCGCGGCTAATAAAGGCGCGGTAGAGTTTTTCTCGCAGATCGCGGCGTTGGCTGTGCTGCATGAAGGGGCCAAAGCTGGGGAAGTCTAGGGTAATGCGCCAAGGGCCTGCTTCTGGGGTGGCGTCGGTTTCGCCGCCTTCACGGGCGCACTGGGCAGCAAAGCCGAGCAAGCTGGCGGGGAGTCCAGTAATTTCGTCTTGATCTTTGAGGGTAAGGCTAAAGGCTTTGGTGGCGTCTAAGACGTGGTTAGAAAACTGCGTTGTGAGGGTGGCTAGCTCAAGCTGAATGGCGTTGAACCGCTCTTTTTGTTCGCCCACTAAGCCAACGCCGGAGAGTTCTGCACTGCGAATGGCGCTTTCGATAATCCGCTGTTGGGCAGGGGCAAGGCTTGCCCAGCCTGTGCCGTTGCGGATGGTGACAAAGGCTTCGTAGATGGGGCGACTTTGGCTAAAGCGATTGTAAAATTCCACCACTGTGGGCTGGATGCTTTCGTAAGCCTCCCGTAGCTCTGGGCTATTTTGCACCCCCATTAGATGCCCCACAATGCCCCAACTCCAGCGCAGCCGTTCTTCGATGGTTTGGAGCGGTTCGACTAAGCCTTCCCAGGTGGGCTGGACGCTTTGCTCTAGCTGCGTGAGGGATGTTTCTAGCTCCTGCAAGAGTTGAGTCAATGCCGGCACAACGTGTGCTGGCTGGATTTGGTCGAAGGGAGGTAAGCCTTGGCCGATCAGGAGCGGGTTAGGGGCGATCGCAGTCGATGAGGTTGAGGTCATAGGAGTTCAATGGATGAAGAATGACGGCGGACTGTTCTTTTAATGTAGAGGTAAAGCGAAAAAATTATCCAGCCTGAAGTCTTCGGTTATCCACCTCTTTGCTAGCAAGATTTAGCCTTTCTGACGAAGCGTGAGAGGGTTTAGAACAAAATTGATGAAATAAATCTATTATTCATAAGGTTGGTGGGTTAAAACAGAGGATGCTGCGCATGGAAAATCTTAACCCTGTCGCCCGAAAGCCGATTGCGGCGATATTGAAGTGGATAGTGCTTGTTCTCTTGGGCGTAGGCATTCTGTTTCGATTCAGCAATTTAGGTCAAAAAGTTTATTGGCACGATGAAGTTTTTACCTCAATGGAGGCGACAGCCCGTACAGGTTCGGAACTGACTTCAAAAATGTTTGACGGGCAGCAAAGAGCGCCCTCAGAATTATTAAGCTATCAGCGCATCGATCCAACTCGAACCATACCTCAACTCATTTTTGGCATAGGTAGCGAAGACCCTCAGCATCCCCCCTTGTTTTACTTATTGATGCATTTTTGGATGCGCTGCTGGGGTTCTTCTGTCATCGTTACGCGAAGCTTTGCCGCAATTTTGAGCCTGCTGGTGTTTCCTGCGATGTATTGGCTGTGCAGAGAATTATTTGAATCGTCAGTGGTGGCATGGATTGCGATCGCCCTCTTAGCCATCTCTCCTATTCATCTGGTGTACGCCCAGGAAGCACGGGAGTACAGCCTACTTACTGCCCTAACGCTGTTGAGCAGTGCGGCACTGCTGCGGGCAATGCGACTCAATCAATGGCAAAGCTGGGGGCTGTATGGGGCAGCATTAATCTTGTCGTTTTATACCTCTGTTTTTTCGGCTCTCGTAGCCTTTGGGCATGGCATTTTTGTGGTCTGCACCCAGCCCATGAGCATCCGACAAAGCCTTGATGGGTTCCAAATTCAGTGGCAGGTGAGCAGACGTGCCGTCCATTTCTTGATGACGGGGGCGATCGCCGTTATTGCGTTTACGCCGTGGCTCTATTTTCTCAAAACCTATTCTGCAACGCTTAAAGCTTCAGCCGGATGGGTTGGGGTTCCTGTGCCTACTTCTGTAGGCTTCAGGATGTGGATATTAAACCTGACCCGTGTTTTTCTAGACACTGACAAAAATCCATTTGAAGCCGAGATGAATCTCAATGGACTCGTCATTGTTTTTATTATCCTATTAGAGCTTTATGCATTTTATTTTTTAATTAAAAATGGGCCACCATCCGCCAAGATATTTATTTTAGCGTTGCTCGTAGGGACTTCTCTGCCTCTGATTTTGCCTGACCTCTTACTTGGTGGGCAGCGATCGACCGTTACGCGATATTTTCTGCCATTTTTTCTCTGTCTTCAAATTGCGGTGGCTTATCTTCTGTCTCAATTATTGTTTATTTCTCAAAAGCGCTCAGGTCGTTTAATCGGATTTGTTT
>JBGSVR010000136.1:0-3309 GCA_041752855.1 Thermosynechococcaceae cyanobacterium | reverse complement strand
AGAGCGTTGGAGCTGAGTGAACCTTGAATAGCCCTTGAGCGGGGTGCATCAGTCCCTGGACTGCGGTTTGCCGCACATAAACTCCCTAGCGCCACAACAAAAGCACCAGCCATCCAGATTGAGCGTGACATATTTTGCCCTATTCGATAGTTTCTCCTGCGGGTAGATTAACGCTTATGCCGCCACTGCTGCGATTAATTTTTCTACTCGTGATTGTTTCTACTCGTGATTGATTGTGTATAAAAGTGAAATGGAGCCTAAAGCTGTTTTATAGTAGTAAAACTATTGACGATAATTCTTAAAAGAGATGTTCAAGGCTCAGCCGTCTTTTTGGCACATGCTGCTTCCGGCCTTGGGGCTGCATGGTCTACTGCTAGCCTACCCTATTGACACAAAGGGCGGCTTAGAAACGACGCTCCCAAAATCTGGGAAACCTGTGCGGGTTATTACGCTGCCTTCTGGGTCGCTACTCTCTAGTATCAAAAAAACAGCGGTGCGTAAACCTGTTAATCCGTCTTCTAAGGCTCAGGGCGCATCATTCCTTCAGCTCAAGCGTGTAGTCGCGCAGAAAATTGTGGCTGCACCGCCCAAGGTAGCCGCAGCAGCCTCTAAACCCGCAGCTTTAGAGAGTAAGCCTTCGCCATCTCCCAAACCTATGCCTTTCGCAACGCCTACGCCTCCCGTCACGCCCTCTAATGAATTTCAGGTGGAGGGTGCCGCCGCAGGATGTATTGAGAGTAACACTCAAGACTGTTTTGCATTGACAGAAAGCGATGGACGTTTGGTTGCCAGTCGAATTGAGGAGAATTTTCGCAAAAAAGGCTACGACCTTTCTTCTTTAGATTTGGCGGAAGAGAATGGAATGAAGGTCTATCAGCTCTCTAGGCGAGGGCAGCCAAAACAAGGGCAGCCAGAAGATTATCTCCACGTATTCTGGGATGAGAACGGAACAGTCTATTTCCGAAATCCAATCGTTTTGAGCTATGCAGAGCTGGCATTGAAAGCTCGGCAGTGATGCTTCCGCAGAAGCAGAGCTGTCTTTAAGGGGAATGTTTTGGGAAAATGCGTACGGCTGCGGGGTCAATGGAAAGCTGTACGGTACTCCCTACGGCTAAAGGCTGATGAATGAGCGATCGCACATAAACAGTCGCGCCATCGGGTGTACTCAGGCGATAGCGATATTCGCGGCCTAAAAACTGGCGATCGCAAATCACAATGGGGCTATCTGCATCTGCGTTCATCCGTAGCCCTTCTTGCAAAATCATGGCGATCCCCTGTGGGGCGTCTGTCTGGTAGTCGGGGGGTGCCGCAAACCAGCCAATTTCGGTTTTCCAGCCGCCGTCGTGCCACTGCGCCCTGAGGCCATTGGCTTGGGTTACAAACTCAGATACAAATTGAGAATCAGGGTCGTAGTACAGCTTTTCGGGCGTATCAATTTGCTCTAGACAGCCGTGATTTAGCACCGCAATGCGATCGCACACCGAAAGCGCTTCCTCTTGGTCGTGGGTCACAAATACGGCAGAAGTCCCCGTTGACTTCAGCACATCCCGAATTTCTTGACGGAGCCGCAGCCGCACCTGCACATCTAAGTTGCTGAGGGGTTCGTCTAGCAAAATGAGTGCGGGTTTTGGTGCAAGGGCACGAGCTAGGGCAACCCGCTGCTGCTGCCCACCCGATAGCTCATGGGGGTAGCGCTGGTCTAGCCCTGTTAAGCCCACGGTCACGATCGCCGCCTCAGTCAGGGACTGAATTTGGGTCTGAGTCATTTTACGACGCGGATTTTGCAGACCAAACGCAACGTTTTTTGCCACGCTCAAATGCGGAAACAGCGCATAGTCTTGAAACACCATCCCCACGTCGCGGCGCTCAGGTGCAACCCAGTGGCGACGGCTGGCTACCGTTTGCTCCGCTAGCACAATGGTGCCAGACTGTGGTTTTTCAAACCCTGCAATTAGTCGCAGCAGAGTGGTTTTGCCGCACCCAGAAGGCCCCAATAATCCTAAGATTTCACCCTCAGCAAGATCTAGCGTGATGGCGTTAACGGCTGGAGACACAGACCCCGCGAACTGTTTAACAACGCCGTCTAACGCAAGGATAAAAGATTGAGTCATGGGGATTTCGGTCGCGACAGGCTCAAGGACAAAGACTTATTGAAAGTCATCATCAACAAATTTTACTCGTAGTACAGTAGAAAACGCAGGTAGAAAACCAGAGACTGTAATGCAGTTGCAACAAATTCAGCAACATACTCAAAAGAATGGCGATCGCCCTCAGCGCAGAATCAGTCCCTGGAGTGTTGTGGTGGGCGGACTTGCTGCGCTGCTGTCTTTACCCGTCCTAGCGGTGGTCGCGGGCATTTTCTCGGATGCAACGCCCATTTGGGAACACCTCCAGGCCACGGTTTTGGGCACCTATGTCAGTAATTCCCTGGGGCTGATGGTGGGCGTAGGGCTACTGACGATTATTATCGGCACGGGGACGGCTTGGCTGGTCACGCTTTGCGAGTTTCCTGGGCGAAGCGTATGGGAATGGATGCTGCTGCTGCCCTTGGCGGCTCCGGCCTACATTTTGGCCTATGTTTATACCGACCTCTTAGACTACTACGGCCCCGTTCAAACTGCGCTGCGCGGCTGGTTCCATTGGCAGAGCGCTCAAGATTACTGGTTCCCACCCGTGCGATCGCTCTTTGGAGCCATTGTGATGCTGGCGCTGGTGCTGTACCCCTACGTTTACCTTTTGGCGCGATCTGCGTTTCTAAGCCAGTCTGTCTCTACCCTAGAAGCCAGTCGCAGCCTGGGCTATAGTCCGTGGCAGAGCTTTTGGCGCATGGCCTTACCGATGGCGCGTCCCGCTGTGGCGGCAGGGGTTTCTTTAGCGCTCATGGAAACCCTGAATGACTTTGGCACGGTGGAGTATTTTAGTGTGCCAACCTTCACCACGGGAATCTATCGTACCTGGTTTGCAATGGGAGAACGCAGCGCAGCCATGCAGATGTCTGCGCTGCTGCTGCTGTTTATTTTTAGCTTGGTCATTTTAGAGCGCTGGGCACGACGACAGCAGCGCTATTACCAAAGTACGAATCGCTATCAGCCTTTACCAAAATATTCGCTTCGCGGGATACGCGGCTTTGCAGCCGTGTTCGCCTGTGCAACTCCCGTCTGTTGCGGTTTTCTAATCCCAGCAGTGGCTTTGCTTCAGCTTATGTTTACTAGCACCAGTCCGGTGGCTCAGACAGATTCTGATTTCCCAGCCGCCGCTGCTGCCGCTGAAGATCGGTTTTGGAGTTTTGCCAGCAACAGTCTGCTGCTG
>JBGSVR010000135.1:0-11529 GCA_041752855.1 Thermosynechococcaceae cyanobacterium | reverse complement strand
GCTCGCAACACATTATCAGTTTTTTGAATTCCCCAAGTTAAATATGTATGGCACTTTTGACCAGAAAGTTGAGTTAATTTCAGTCTAAACAGCTTTTTCTATACATGATCTGTCTTCATATCATTCAGGATTGCTATATTGCAGCCAAAATGGTTGATATATATAGCAGTATCTAAAGCGTGTTTGAGTGAACGTTAGATTGATCGAGTAATATGATTTTAATTACCGAATTCAAAATTCGAGGTTTTAAAATGGCATATAATAATTTTACTTTAGAGTCAGTGAAAGACAGTTTTGATCTAAAGTTACTCGATAATCGGTTTTGTGAGCTTTTACCTGTTTGCGATCCTCAATCTGAGTTCTTAGCTATTTTTGATGAATCATCTTCTTTGGCTGAGGTTGCCAAATCTGAAAAAGCTAAGTCTGAGTTGTTGGTTAGTCCGATCTTGGTACAAGCGAGAAAAATAGTCGATCGGCATGTGCAATTATTTTCTGGTGAAGAGTTTAATGTAGACCAGGAAAAGGGTTTGAATGGCTTCTGTGATTTCTTATTTAGCAAGTCTGAAAATAGGTTTACAATCGATGCTCCGGTATTAATGCTGGTCGAGGCAAAGCGAGGTGAGATTGAAAGTGGATTAGGTCAATGTGTAGCTGAAATGTTGGCGGCTCAAAGTTATAACCAGCTTAAAAGTAAAAGTATTCCAGTTATTTATGGTTGTGTAACTAGTGGTACTCTATGGCAATTTCTTAAATTAGAAGATAGTGATGTAACGATCGATCCTACTAATTATTTGGTTACACCCGTACAGAAAATTCTTGGTATTCTCAAGTGGATATTAAGCCAGTGATGGGTGCATGCACTTGAATTTTCTATTATCAAAAGAATTCACCGAAACACGAGTGGGAAGAAACTATGACTCTAAATGATTTAACCCCAGCCACTAAAGAAAAAATCAAGTCGATTGCCGCCCAACATGGAGCTTTTAACGTGCGGGTATTCGGTTCCGTCGCCAGAGGACAAGCCGATCAAAACAGCGATCTAGATCTGCTCGTAGATTACGATCTAGACAAAATTAGCCCCTGGTTTCCAGTGCGGCTGATCCGAGATTTGGAAGACTTTCTAGGCACCAAAGTAGATGTAGTCACCCCCGCAGGAATCAAAGCCAGAATTTACAACGAAGTTTTGGCGGATGCTCTAGCCTTATGATAAATGATAAATATTAGTCTGCGTAGTCAGACTTTGCACTCTTAGCGGCAATTTTAATCGCTGTGCTGTCCAGTTTCAGTAATAACTCCGCAACCCAATGAAAATAAACAAAGCTTCCTCAGAATACAAATACGACTCTAGTCAACTCGCTCATACCTATAGTTACCTAACGACTCCATTATTAGCAATGCTACCCCCCCTACAACAAGTAATAAGAATGCTGATAAGATTCGCATTTTAGACTTGGGTTGTGGAAATGGTAGCTTTAGTAATGTTCTCAATCAACTTGGATACGACGTGGTGGGAGTAGAAGAATCTGAATCAGGAATTGCGATCGCGCAACAGCAATATCCCGACTGCAAGTTTATCGAAGCTAGTATTTATGATTTGCCGTATTCTCAACTAAAACCGGAATTTGATGTAGTTATTTCAGTTGAAGTAATCGAGCATCTTTTTGATCCAAAACAGTTAATTAGATCGGTGAAACAATGCCTCAAACCTGAAGGGACTCTAATTTTAACCAGACCATATCATGGCTATTGGAAAAACTTAGCTCTTGCCCTATCTGGCAAAATGGATAGCCATCATACTGTGCTGTGGGACGGTGGACATATCAAATTCTTTTCTGTACCTACTCTTACCCAATTATTAAACACAGAAGGCTGTACCAATATTCAGTTTCAGTTTGCAGGTCGATTTCCTTATCTATGGAAGTCAATGTTATGTAGTTCTAAAGTTAATTAATCATCACGAATAAAAATGCTTGATCAATACTAGTCTTTTAGCTCCCATACAGCCTATTCTTGAGTGCGAAAGAAGAATAAATTAATATTTAATGATAGAACAAATCACGCCACTAATTCTAACTTATAACGAAGCTCTAAACATTGCTCGGACTCTACAGCAACTAACATGGGCTAAAGAAATTATTGTCATCGATAGTTACAGCACCGATCACACAGTAGACATTCTCAGATCCGATCCAAAAATCAAAATATTTCAACGAAAATTTGATACTCATGCCCAGCAATGGAACTATGGTTTAGAGCAAATTAAGTCAGAATGGATTTTATCTTTAGATGCAGACTATGTACTTACAAGCTCACTAATTGAAACACTTAAATTGCTTAACGATTCAGCGATAAATGGCTATTTTATTCCCTTCAAATATTGTGTCTTTGGAAAACCCCTGCGAGGGACTATCTTACCACCTCGATTAGCGTTGTTTCGGAAAGCTAGTTCTACATATATTGATGATGGGCATACTCAATTAATCCAACTTCAAGGTAATTCCAGTCAGGTTGAGGCGTACATTTATCATGATGATCGCAAACCACTCAGCCGCTGGCTGTGGGCACAAGATCGCTATATGGTCATCGAAGCCAAAAAACTCTTAGAAACACCCGATCAAGAATTAAGTTGGGGCGATCGCATTCGTAAGCATAAAGTCTTCGCCCCATTTATTATTTTAATCTACTGTCTAATCCTCAAAGGCGGCATCCTCGACGGCTGGCATGGCTGGTACTATGCTTTTCAAAGAACCCTAGCCGAAATGCTACTTTCCATAAAACTCATTGAAGCAGAACAATTAAAAAAATAACAGCAGACTATGATTGCCGCTAATAAAGTCATCTTTTATTAGCGGCAATCACCCCCATAAATTATTCGGGGCTTGATAGGTTGTGCTGGATTCCCAGCGTAGATCGTCATCGGCTCAAGCGATCGCCCTGCCACACTGCACAAACTCAAAACAGCTCCTCTCCCGACCGTAACGCCAGGGCCTACAATCGCCCTAGCTGCAATCCAACAACCTTCCTCCAGATAAATGGGTGAATCCATCAAACAAAAATTAGGATGCGCCCAATCATGATTGCCCGTGCAGAGCAAAACATCTTGAGAGACACAAACGTGATTTTCTATAGTCACTAAAGCTACATTATCAATCCAACAATTTTCACCAAGCCACACATAGTCTCCTAAAACCAATCGCCACGGAAACTTAACTCGTACTCCTGGCTTAATCCGTACCCCCATTCCTATTTTTGCCCCAAAAACAATGAGCAAAAGGCGTTTTAGACGAGAATCAGCAATCCATCGGCTACTTAATAAGGGTGAGCCTAGAAGGTACCAAAAAACTTGTTTCCACAGAGACGCTCCAGGCGTGTACTGACCTACCGTGTAACGATCAAGACGCATCATATAAAAATATATAATTGATAAAAAGTATTGACGAGTTGAATTAGGAGCAAAAATGTTATTTTAGTGAGCTATACTCAAATATGTCATTTCTCTGTAGATGTCGTTTCACCGTGTGGGGGATTATGCTCTTGAGTAAATTCTTTGATTTTTATAAAAATTTACCTCAGAGTAGTCAATATAAAACTTTGCCAATGCGCCATCAAATCCAGAACCCATGCTCAACTTCGCCCCAAAAATTATCTCCACGGATTAGACTCAAAATTATAAACCAGTTCTTCCCTCCTGATTATGCGCCAACAGGACAACTCATTGAAGAACTAGCTCATAAACTCAAGCAGGAGCTGAATCCTATTGAGGTTTTTGCCAGCCAGCCCTCCTATGCCTTTGAAAGCGATAAATCTCCGTGTTGGGAGCATTATGACGCACTCACCATCCGTCGCTCTCAAGCTTCTCGGTTTTGGCCAAAACGCATACGGGGCAAAGCAGCCTCTGGATTTATTTTCTTTGTTAGGGCATTCATAAATTTACTGAAGCATCATCAACGTAGAGAATTGGTTCTTTTAACCACTGCTCCCCCATTTTTGCCCTTTTTAGGCTATCTTCTCAGTCGGGTTTGTAAAATTCAATATATTTGCCTTCTATACGACCTCTATCCAGATATTGCAATTAATCTTAATGTAATTTCTCCAAATCATTGGGTAAGCAAGCTCTGGGAAAACTGCAATTATCTAACGTGGAATCAAGCTGCTGCCATTATTGTTTTAAGCGACACAATGAAAGAACGAGTCACTCAAAAACAACCTTTGCTTGCATCCAAAATCGCTGTAATTCCAAGCTGGGTTGACCCATGCCTCATCAAACCTATTGAAAAACATCAAAACTGGTTTGCGAAGCAGCATAACTTAGTAAAGCCCTTCACTGTCTTATATTCGGGCAATATGGGTCGGTGTCATGATATGGAGACACTACTAAACGCCATTTTGCTCCTTCGAGAGCACCCTATCCAATTTGTCTTTATTGGCAGTGGAGCAAAGCGTGCATCTCTTCTGAGTGAGGTAGAACACCTGAATCTTAAAAACTGTTTATTTCTTCCCTATCAACCTCGAGAAGTTTTACCTTTCTCTTTAACAGCTTGTGATCTATCAATTGTTAGTATTAGCCAAGGAATGGAGGGACTTGTTGTCCCTAGTAAGCTCTATTCTGCATTAGCTGTTGGTCGTCCTATTGCAGCGATTTGCGAATCTCACTCGTATCTCAACGGGTTAATTGAACAGGCACAGTGCGGAGCCACATTTTTAAACGGAGATAGTCAGGGGCTTGCAAATTTCATAGAAAAACTCAGCTTAGATCCTCAGTTGTGCATTGATTTAGGTAAATCAGGACGAAGCCACTGTCTAATGAACTATACGATAGATGAAGTCTTTAAAAATTATTTGAAATTGTTTCAATCATTAGAGAATGTTGGGGAAGCCAACTCTAAGAGCCAGTGAATTTATTGACCTACTCTAGATATTATGCGAACCCTTTTGCATCACAAGCAACGTCCTATGATGCAAAGGGGTTCGCATAATCAGCCGTCGTCACTCACGTCTTAATGGTGATGAACTGCGCCATGATGGTGATGATGTTCTGCTGCATGACTGTGGTCGGAATGGGTATAAACCTTTGGTGCTTCTAGCAGCAAGGCGTCAATTTGAGGATTTGCCCAGCGTGCAGCCATTGCCAAAAACTCTGGATGGTCGTTTACACAGTCCATCTGCACAAACTTAAGCTGGTCGTGCTTAATTTCTAGCTGATGAATAATGTGATGGACATCTAGTAGCGTCTCATGATTTTCGGTAGCAAACCCGATGGGCACAAACACAATGGCCTTAGCGCCTAGCTCAATTAAGTTACGAGCGGCCTTATCTGCCGCAGGTTGAGTCCAGTCAATCAGCGGCGTGTCGTGGTTGAGCCAGCCCACAGAAATGAGCGGGTAGCGATACATTAGGGCTTCTCTCGTTTTGTCATACAGTGCCTGACTTTCGGCAATGCCAGAGACAAATCCTTTGGCTTTATGAGGGCAACCATGATTCATTAGCACAATGCCCACCTGAGAGGGCAGGTACTGAGTGCCTAGGGTTTCACGAATGGTATGCTCTGTGCGCTTTACCAAAAGCTGAATATAGTCGGGCTGGTCAAAGAAAGAAGGGATATAGCGCAGGTCGCTGAGCCAAGGCTCATCTGCGTCTTTTAGCTCTTCTAGACCTTGATTGACCTGCTCTACGGCAATGCCGCTGGTAAAAATAGAGTCTACGACTAGCAACGGATAAATCAGCAGCTTGTCAAAGCCTTGCGCTTTGATTTCGGCTAATACTTGGTTCGGGAGAAACGGCGCACAGAAGTTGAATGCCTTGAAGACCTGGACGCGATCGCCCCATTTTTCTTGCAGTTCTGCCTCAATGCCTGCTCTTTGGCGCTCAAAGATGGCGTTGTGAGGGGACACAAAATTGTGATGCGTATGCCCCCATTCATGGAGGTCAAATATTGCCAACAGCTTGGCAAGGGGCGGATAAACCCAGGTGGGTACGGGCGCAAATTTAGCGGTTAGTAAATTTAGAGCCTGTTCGTTATAGTTGGCAAAATCTTCGTAGTTTTCAACTTCGCCATAGCCCATCAGCAGCACAGCAACGCGGTCATTTGCAGTGCGATCAAGGCTGGGGGTCTGCAATTTTTCTGGAGTCGTAACCACAGGGCTTCCTCTTGATGTATTTCAGGCTAGGTATACCTTAAGCCTAACATCCCCTCCCAGGGGATTGCTAATGAATGTGCGACGGCTGAACAGATTTCAGGTTTCGCCCCCTAGGGGAGCTATAAAGAAGGCTGTTTTACAATGCATTTAAGGCCATCATAAAAATATTCAGGATTCAATTGTGCCGATTATTTTATGTCCTGGTATTCATGATCCAGCTCTCACGGCAGACTTTTGGGCTGCGGTTGAGTCGGTAAAGTTGCCTAACACTCTATTTGCTTCACTGCCAGCCCCCTATATTGTTCCAGATGCTCAATGTTGGGGGTTTTCACCTAATCATATTTTACGGTTCCTGCATCAAAACGTTTCGATAACCCAACCTCTGGTGATGATTGGCTTTAGTGCAGGCGTTGTAGGGATGGCGGGTGCAGCTTGGGCTTGGCAACAACAGGGTGGCACCCTTCGCGCACTCATTGCCCTGGATGGATGGGGAGTGCCGCTCTACGGGGCGTTTCCAATTTATCGGCTGAGCCATGATGGGTTTACCCATTGGAGTAGCTACGGGTTGGGAATGGGGCAAGACCCCTTTTACGCAGAACCAGGGGTGCCTCATTTGGATTTGTGGCGATCGCCACAAAAAGCCTGGGGATGGTGGCGGCGTATAGACTCGACGCCACAATGGGTCAATGCGGCGATCGTGATTCGTCATCTTCTGTCTAGCTACCGTGTACACACAAGTCTGTAAGGAGCAGTTTTTTCTTTGTAAGTCCCCAATACTGCCTCGGCTTGTAGCTGCTACCAATCTTTCAACACGTTTATTCCCAGCCGATGAGATTGCAGTGGGTGTCAGTAGCACTTAGCAAAAATGCCCTCACCTTAAGAATCGTGACGCCTAACATAACCTTAACCTTCTGACTCCACAATGAATTGCTGTTACAACGCAAGAGTTTTATGTTAGGTCCATCTAGAACCGTTGAAATCTTCCAGCTTCAGCCTGGGCCTCAATCATTTGCTGCGGGAGAAATCATTTTTAAGGAAGGGGAAAAGGGAGAGGTCATGTATGGCATTGTGGAAGGCGAGGTTGACCTTGTGGTCAATCATCAGGTGGTTGAAACAATTTTGACGGGGGATGTTTTTGGCGAAGGCGCACTGGTGGATCCGGCAATGCTCCATGCCTCCACGGCGATCGCCAAGACGGACTGTAAGCTGGCGGTCTTGAATCAAGAACGGTTTCTCTTCGTCATTGAACAAACCCCTGAATTTGCAGTTAATGTCATACGAAGCTTATCTAATCGTCTGCGACGCTTCAAACACCTACCGGACTAGCGCAGCCGTTTGTGTGTTTGGCTTAAAGCTGCTGGGGGTTCTCCACAAGAGCGCGAAGGTGGAATCGAAAATCGGTCTTGAGGTACTTTTGCTGAAGAATTTGCCACTGAAGCCATAATTCACAACGCTGTTGGTGAAAATAGAGGTTTAAGGATGGAATATGAATGTTCCACGCCCTCCCAATTTCCCGATCTAGAAAATCGTGGAGAACTTGAGTATCTTGCAGTTGACCTAGCAAGTCTTGAATATTTCTAAACTCAAGGGTTTGGGCATGGTAGTCTGTCCCATAGAAGTCTGCAAAAAATTCGGTTTGGTAGCGTACCCGCTTAGTTTGCTTTCTGAGGTCGTGCAGCACAGAACCATATTCGGCAAGACAGAGATCCACAGAATCACCATCCATCTCTAATTGAGGACTCCACAATGCTAAATCGCCGGACGTTGCAGCCAGCCAGCCAGGATGCAAAAGAAGCTGATTCAGGAGAGGCAGCAGTATATCTGGGAGCACAAGGTGAATCGGCCATTCTGCTCCGGGCAGAAAGTTTGGATGATCTAACCACTGTTGTAAGACGTCTACAAACCGCTGATATCGCTTTCCTTTGAGGATGTTACCCATCCGTTTGACCTGTTTCACTCGCTTTTTAGCTAGTGCTTGAAGCAGGCTTGAGAGCTGCTCTTCTTCGGCGAGGGTGAGGGTTTCCGCCTTTTGGTAGTCGCTTAGCCAAATGCCCAGAACATCTAAATCCCTGACGCTCCCTAGCGCTTTTGAAATTTTAGTAATGTCACGGATGAGATTTGAAGGGAGTGAAACAAAGGGCGCAAAAACGGCCAATGCGGTGCGCAGTCGTCGCATTCCCACCCGCATTTGATGAAGCGCTTCTGGATCCTGATCTGCTAAAACTTCATTTTCATGCTTGATGGACTTATGAAAGTTTTTTTGAATGGATTGCAACGCATATTCTCTGACGGTGAGCGGCCTTAAATCAGAGGCTATTTCTTCTTGAGATGGTAAAGACGTTTCAGCGTTCATACTTTGATTTTTTCTATTTCAGAGATGTGCTATGAACAACACTGAGCCGATACCCACGAATATTAGCGATCTAGCTTCCTATATTTGTGGGGCGTCGTGGGCGCAATTAATGCGAAAGTAGTCTGTTCCGCACATTAACTCTTTCGACAAGGCTGGGTTGACTGGCAGCTTGGGTGGGTAAAGCCATCATAATTCTCGCTTACAGGAGCTTCGGAATACCGATCTTGTTCTTCCATCGATGTAGCCATGATGGGACTTCAGAAGACTTTGAGGCTCATCACTATCCTATCTCAGCCCCTGAATGAAGCAGGTTATGGAAAGGTTATGGAAACCTTGGCTTGTACGCGTTTAGGAACCGTGGCTTAAGCTGTTCAACCCCCGATGTTAATTTCAAGAGCATGGGCAGTTTGAACCAGCGCCCCGCCTGGATCGACATATCATGGGGATTGCCACAGGTGCCCCCGTGCTGAAGCTGTACCGCTGATCATTATGGGTGAATCTCAAACGGATGCTGTTATTATTTGAAATGATGGTGATCTGCTTCAACTTTTCCCCATTGACCTAAAATTGGTCTAAGTGAGGGGAAAGTAAGTACGCATCCCAATAAGCGCCCGTAGCTCAGTGGATAGAGCAACCGCCTTCTAAGCGGTTGGTCGATGGTTCGATCCCATCCGGGCGCGTTTACAAATTAGTTAGTAATGATTTTTTTTGATGGGTTATACGGTGGTAGTCTCCTGTTTCTCAGGCGGTTTGCTGTAATTCTGTGTATTGCCAGTAAGCGATACCCGCTTCTTCTCGCCGAATGAGCAGCCCAAACCATTCCAGCCGATCGCAGTTTTCTCTAACGGCATCTAGTTTTTTCTGGGTATTGCGTCCGGTGAATTGGCTGGCGATTTGTAGGGCTGTCCATTCGCCGCTGCTGGTGCGCAGCAGGTCGCGGATGGCGGTGAGTTGGGCTTTGGGTTGGGTGGGCCATTTTTGCTGTTCGACGGGGGCGATGATGGCGGTTTCTACTTCAATGTCTATGCCTTCGAGGGTGGTTTGAGTGGGTTTGGCTTGGTCGGGGGCTTGGTATTCGGGGCGCAGCCAGCGGATAATGCCGTTGCGTTCTTCGGCGTTGAGGGTGACGAGGCGTTGGAGGATGGTTTCGTCTAAGGATTTTTTATTTATGGATTGCCCCTCATCCCCAGCCCTTCTCCCAGCGGGAGAAGGGGGCATGATCTGGTTTTCCTCTACTTTTGGTTGAGGGGCTAGGCGTTGCCCTGCTGTGTTCTGAGGCTGTCGTTGGCGTAGCCTTGCCTTTGGCAATAGGGAGCTTGTCGAAGGGGGGGAGGGGCATATTAATTCTGCGATCGCATTCAACACTGCCGCAGTTTGGTGATAAACGGCATCGTTAGAAAAGCGCAGTACGGTTACTCCATTGGCCTGCATCCACTGATCTCGATCTTGATCTCTGAGGGTTTGGCTTTGGTGGATGCTGCCGTCTAGCTCAATGACTAGGTGGGCTTGGTGGCAGTAGAAGTCTGCGATGTAGGAGCCAAGGGTATGTTGACGGCGGAATTTGGCATTTAGGAAACGGCGATCGCGCAGGAGTTCCCATAGGAATTGCTCGGCGGGGGTTTGCTGCTGTCGCAGTTGCCGCACCCGTTGCAGAAAGGCTTCAGGTATCTGTCGCCAGCGACCTGCTAGATGAGAGAATTCACTGTCCCAGTCGGACGGGTTAACATCTTTCCGGTTCCCCTCTCCCGCTGGGAGAGGGGCTAGGGGTGAGGGGCTTAATGTATGCGATAAATCCAAGCTTTTGGGATTGTCCTCTCCAATTTTCCCCTCATCCCCAGCTTTTCTCCCCTCGGGAGAAGGGGGCATGATCTGGTTCCCCTCTACCCTTGGGAGAGGGGCTAGGGGTGAGGGGCTTAACATCGGCACCAAATCATTCCAACCATACGCCTCCAACACTGCCACATCCAATTCATCATGAATTTGCTTCAGCGTAGAAACCAGCGCCTTATTGTTGTAATCTCGATCGCCATCCGTAAAAGGTTGACCCGATCGCAGTTTTTCGAGCAGGTTATACATTCCGGTGATGGTGATTTCGGGATGGGCGGCTTGGACTTGTTTGCGATGGGTGTCGAGGCGATCGCCCAATTCACGAATTTTCTGCTTTTGCTTTGGATTGGAATCTGGAAAGGGAAAAGGATCAAAGCAACGGGTTTTAACGTACACAGAGTCATTGCCTACTCCCAACCAACCGCCTGCGGCTAAAGACCAACAAATATGTATTTGACTTGAGAGAATTCCTAAGTAATAAGCATTATCTAAAGCCATAACAACAAGTTTATTGTCTGGCAAAATCTCGGACGACAGGAACACAAATGTACGATGCCGAGAAGTTTCGACAGTAACGATGTACTGTGTTAACTCCTTTAAAGCTGATCGCAAAACTGTATTTGATCTTCTATAAAGCCACCATTCCCTCTGTAGTTTAGGATCGTTATTAGTCTCTCTATCTGACTTAACCCTCTCTAGTAAATATTGATATGACTTGGGAAATTTTTTAGCTAGTTCATTTTCTGTTAAATTATGGGTATCTAAGACAAAAAGACCTCTGGAGTTTTGGAGTAGATCTCTGCCATTCAAATATAGCTTTAATAAATCTGGCTCTAAAGTATTTCTACAATTGGATTCAACCCAAAAACCTTTGCTTCCTGGCATGACTCCACGACTAACAAGTTCTGAATTTGACTTGAGCTGAGTCGTTTTTGAAATATCCACACCAGATTGAAGATTGCTAAAAATCTTTCCTATCTTATTCCATTTGATTCTGACAGATTCTGCTTCATCTTCAGGAGTTGCTGCATTTGACTCCGAAATAACTACACCTACTTCAGAAATCTTGGCTCTAAGTACAGGACAAAAAGCTTGAAAATGTTGTGAGGATGGGGTTTCATCAGAATTACGAAATCCATGAGAAACCCCATGAGTCAATATAGCGAATTAAGGAAAGCCCTCCAACCCCATCTGGGATGGAATAAAGCCAGA
>JBGSVR010000134.1:0-2748 GCA_041752855.1 Thermosynechococcaceae cyanobacterium | reverse complement strand
CCTTATAAATAAAAGATTGTGGACAAAATGGCAGTCTTGAGATTTTCCCAAGATTTGAACGAGGGTATTGGGTTTTAGCCTCTATTTTGAGCGGTCATTCTATTTGTCAAAAGAATCAAAAAGTTTTCTGCACCACTAAGGCAGGCTAATTCTGAATTTCAAGTAACTCCTCTATCAGCACTTCTTCTAGTACTTCAAGAACTTGCTGAGGGTTAGCAGCTTGTTGCATTATTTCCGATTCTAAATCAATTCGATCACAAACGTTGGGTAAATCGCGTCGCAGTTCTTCGACTAATGCAATCAACTTGGTAATTTTTTGCTCAGACAGTAAGCTCAGTTGCAAACTCAAATGAGTGCGTTGTTCTGCTAGTTTTTCTTGACGGTCTTGTTGAATCAATACGCCAAAGGTGACAAGCAGTGATCCAAAGCTCATGACAAAGCTTAGTTCATCAAAGGGGGGCGGATCAAACTGAGGAAGGTTCCACTGTTTGGGCGCAACATTGGGCAATATCCACAGTAAAACACTTACGACGATCAAGTATAGAAAGGCTGGACGGCTAAAGAAATGAGTCGCTGTTTCAACCCAGCGCTGATGTCGAGACAAGTTACGTTCTGCATTTGTATGCAGTGCCACAATCGCCTCAATATTTTGACCGATCAGCTCAGGCAAAGGGTCAGAGTAAAACGAATGCGGACGGCGTTGCGACTCACTCATAACTTGAAACGCTATTAAGCAATCTTTTCTTTGAAGACAATGTCAGTCCAAAAGTCACGGGGAATCTGTCCTGTGGATGAACTACCAAAACGATAGCTTTAGACCCCCAATACTTTAGGGCAGGTTTTAAAATCTAGCAACGTGCCATAAGACCGATATTTTTATACCTAAAATTTTGTAGAATAGTTCATGTCAGGAGACAAGAAGCTACATGGGAAATATCCCCTCAAGCTTAATATCAAAGCGATTTAAGGCAGTTTTTCAATATCGGAGCGGCATCATCCATTTCTTTGAAACACATAGCTTAAAATTTTGTACCTGGGACTGTATAAGAGTTTCAAGCATTTTTCAAGAAAAAATAAGTGTCGGACTTGTTTATTCTGCCCACAAGTATAAAATCAAGGCCAATTTGACAGCACTTTCAGGGTAGCGAACGAGTATTAAACCCTTGCTAGTCAAAAAGCACCAATTTCTAAACTATCTACCATTTAGAATATTTTAAACTTTTTCCTTCATCTCTTAAATCAAGTTTCCGCATGGAGATCATTCGCTAAGCATTGCGATTTGTGTAAGTGCTAATGTTTTAAGTTTTTGTTTAAGTTGGGCTAAGGCAAGGCTAAGGCTGAATCTTCTGGATGATTTGTTTTGCAGTTTTGGTATCCATGCTGTCAAAAATACCTGAACAATCTGCTTCAAAATCAAGATAGTCCTGAAAATGCGGCTTCAACGGTACATTTTCTTGTGCAGGATCATTTTCTTGAACTGCTTGTTGCTTCACTGCCTCTTGATAAGCCGAAGGTAACTGAGGTTCTTCAAGCATAAGAAAGCTTCCTTAATTTTTCTTTCGTAAGAATACCCAGATCAAACTGAGAATCTAACAAAAACAATACTTTCAACCTCATAAAACCCACCACGTTGCCGCATTTCAAGCCCACCCAGCAGTCCAGCCAGCCACAACTTCACAACAGACAACCCCCTGCCCTGCTGAAGCTGCACGATCGCCGCAGACTCAAGCCCCTGCTGCTTTAGCGACCCCCCCGTAATGCTCACATCACAGACCGCCCCTCATACCCATAGCTCAAGCCATGCGATCGCCCAGCTCTAGCCAAGCGAAGGCGCAAGAGCTAAAGCAAAGGCAATGGCTAATCTTGGGCAATTGCGGGAGAGCAGACTGAAGCTTTAGCGGGGGCGCGGTTTGAGAACGGCTCAAAGAATCTGTGTATTCTTGGCTCTGACTCTCCCATAGAACTCCACCATCGTCTCAATAAAGGACTGATCCTTCGACCAGAACGATGGAAAATCACCCTGCTTTTTCACTAAGATGCCTGGAACGCTGGCCTGAGGTGCTGCCTCCATGACCTGGGGCAAGCGTTTCTCACCGTGCCAAAAGTCCTTCAAACTGGAAGGGATGATCGCTTCTTCAACCTTAGGCTTGGTGAAATAGCTTAGGTCAGGCTCAAGAGCAGTCTTCTCTAAGGTGAGTTCTGCCGATAACGCCTGTCCCAAAGGAGATCGCGCCAGCTCCTTCTGAAGTGCGTCCCGCGATAGGCCCCGCAGTTCAAATAGCAAAAAGGGATCTTCATCGAGCTGGGCAGCAATGAGGTAGTACACCCCAGCGATGTGCTTGCAGGGATTGCTCCAGTCTGGACAGGAACAGTCTGTCTTAAAGTCGTCTTTGCGATGGGGGAGTAAATGAAGATCTAGCTTGGCAAAGGCATCATCAATGTTATCGGGAATCTCATTGAGCATGAGCCGCGAAATCAGACTGGCCTTGGAGGCAATGTAGGCGATCGCCGCCGACCAGTTTGCAGCGCTAATGGGCTTAAACTCAATAGTGGTCGTGTAGAGGGGTTCCTTGTAAACGCCAAAGTATGGGTTCACAGAGCCACGTACGTAGGTGTCCATTTTAAATTGAGTAGCTGAAACGATTGCTGTAAGGTCTTTTCCAGCTACGTAAAAATGCTCAAGAAAAATACCACCCTTTTTATGGGTATTTTGTGAACCTCAGGGTTGAGAAGTGTAAGTCTTCTTGA
>JBGSVR010000133.1:0-8267 GCA_041752855.1 Thermosynechococcaceae cyanobacterium | reverse complement strand
TCTTCCCTCACGCGGTATTGCTCCGTCAGGCTTGCGCCCATTGCGGAAAATTCCCCACTGCTGCCTCCCGTAGGAGTCTGGGCCGTGTCTCAGTCCCAGTGTGGCTGATCATCCTCTCAGACCAGCTACTGATCGTCGCCTTGGTCGGCCATTACCCAACCAACTAGCTAATCAGACGCGAGCACATCCCTTGGCTATAAATATTTCACCTTTCGGCACATCCGGTGTTAGCAGCCGTTTCCAGCTGTTGTCCCAGTCCAAGGGGCAGTTTCTCACGCGTTACTCACCCGTCCGCCACTAAGTACCGAAGTACTCCGTTCGACTTGCATGTGTTAAGCATACCGCCAGCGTTCATCCTGAGCCAGGATCAAACTCTCCATGTTAGTTAAAACATAAAAAGACCAGCTCTTTACTTTCTTTCGTCAAGATGCTACAATCTCTTGCAACATCCTCAGTTATCTTTGACGAGGTATAAAAATTCTTTAAGAATCTTTCAAACTATTGATTTGTCTAGGTTCTGGGCGGTTCGAGTGACTTCGTCTCTCGAGCGCTTTACTAATGTATCAGGGGCAAGAGGGGTTGTCAATGGGGTGACGGAAAAAAGTTTCGGGATTGGTGGTCGGGAATAATAAAAAGGGCTTGTAGTCATTGCTACAAGCCCTTTTTGTGTGGGATGGGGAAGCTTTACTCAGCGGATTTGGCGCGATCGCCCACCCGAATGCTGCCACTTTTACCCGCAATCACTTTGCCTACGGACGAACCAGGATCTACTTCAACGAGCTGGATGCGACCAATGGGCTGTGAGACGACGCGTAAGACTTTTCCTGTTGATGGGTCTTTGACCGTTTTGATCACGCGCTCAACGGAGAGAACCATGCCGGGACGAAATCCATCACGTCCACCTTTATTGATGACCACCTGACTGCCCGTGATATCGGCGACTAAAGCATCTACGGTTGGCGCAATGGGACGTAAGGACGATAGTTTAGGCGCAGCTGAATTAATCTGTGAGGCGAGTTGAGTAACGGCCTGACTTGCAGCATCCCCTAGCAGGCGTTCATCACTGCTGGAGTTAGAACTCGTTGAGATGCCGAAGATCGAGCCGCCTGAGTCACTTTTGCGCGACTCTCCCGCACCTTCTCCAACGGCTAGGATTTCGGCGGTTGCTGTGCTAATCAACCGTGCAGCAATCTGAACCGTAGCAGTCTTTTTCGTTTGATTCCCGCCAATACCGAAGAATCCACCCACGGATCTAGATTCGCCTTCTACGCTGAACTTTGTGACAGAGCCAATTAAGACTGCGTCTACACCTAAGATTCGTCCGATTTGTGCTGCCGTTGTAGGTTCTACTCGGCCTGAGTTACCTAGATTTTGTTCTGCGAGGACTGCATCAATCCGACTCCGTTCAATGACAATAAACTGCCCTGTCTTAAACAGTTCGTTGGTTAAGAGGTTACTTACGCCTTTGGACGCGGCATTACCCGCATAAACACCAGAGAGAAAGCTTGTATCACTTAGGTTGGAGAAATCAAAATCCAGGACTGCAATGCGTCGTTTTTCTTTAGGTCGAAGTGTTTCAACGCCTGGTGCATCCGCAAGCACGGGTGCTATCAAGACTGGAGAAATGACGGCACTAGCCAAAATAATGGCAAGTCCTGAAAGGACAAGTGACGGATGCTTCATCATGGAATTTACTTTTCTCTAGATTAAATGACAGATTGAAAGCTGGCTAAACACTAGACGATTGCCGATAGCGAATCAAGTTTTTTGACTTTTGGGATGGATGGAGGTTCCCAAGCTTAGAGTCAAGGCGACACAATGTTTTCACGAAATGGCTTGATGAATAACTGAGTGCAGATTTATCGATCGCACAATGTCCGAATAGACTGTTGGCAGTCTTTGCTGGCAATCTTGAGGGCGTCCATCGCTCGGTCGTAGTCTGTCTGACTCCCCTCTGCTAAGGCTAGATCTGCTGATTTTTGGAGATCATTAAGAGCGGTGGGCTGGTTGCCAAGATTAAGCTGAAGTACGCCTCTGTTGTAATAGGCAGTTGAATCGGGACTAATCTCGATAGCTTGGGTATAGTCGGTGATCGCCCCTTGGGGGTTACTCAATGCCGATTGCGAAAGTCCGCGCCCTAGATAAGCAGAGGCGAGGCGAGCATTAAACACGACAGCCTGACTAAAATCTGCCAGGGCACCCCGATAGTCTTGAGAGATATAGCGGATGCTGCCGCGCAGAGAATAAGCCGCCGCAAAGCGAGGGTTAATTTGAATCGCTCGATTCGCGGAGCTTAAGGCTGAGGGTAACTCACCCCGAAGATACTGATTCATTGCGGCTAAGAAGTAGTCGCTGCTGCCGGAGTCTTGGATATTGGCTGAGGCGATCGCAGTTGTACGAATAGGCTTTGAGACAGAGGGCTGCCCAGGCGCACTTTGGAGCGTTATCGTTGAGTTACTGCCGCTCCCTTCTGGTGTATTGGGAGTGGCTAGGGCGATCGCCTGTCCTTGCGACCCTTTAGTGCCAGATGCCGCTAAAAAGGTATTGATAGGAATGCCCAAGTTAAACCCTGTTTTCATAAAAACCCTGGCATTTAGCTTTTCTAGGGTTTGGGATTGACCATCAGCAGCGCCGTGAATGCCCACCAGCCGAGCTTCTTGGTCAAAGACAGGACCACCGCTCATCCCTGGCAGAGTTTTGTTGGTATAGACCAAAGAGTAACCGCCCGTTTGGGGCTTGCTCGAAAGCGCTGTGAGCTGCCCCTCTGTGAAGTTGTAGGTGAGGGCATTAATGGTAGAACCTTGGCCTGGGAACCCCGTCACATAAACGGTCACGCCTTCTTGAAGAGAACTGGAGTTGCCTATGGTCGCAACGCTATATTTTTCAGAACTATTAAATTTGATGAGCGCTAAATCAAGCCCGGGCAGCTTTTGAATCGTCTGAGGGCTGATGGGATAGCGTTTACCTGTATTAGTCACAACCTCATAGGTGCCAGGGGCATCAATAACGTGACGAGCAGTCAAGATGGTATAAGTTGAGCCATCTTGACGAATGAAAACCCCTGAACCTGTATCTGAGCCTTGAATTAAAACCGTGGCGCTTTTGGCAATCTGACCAATTTCAGCCACGCTTTTGGCAAAAGTGATCGGCTGCCAGAACATAGCGCAAATCATAACCCCAGCGCTAGTGCTTCCAACTTTGTAGGCGAATTTCATAAGGCACCAATCAACCTCTAGCAAATTTAAGCTAACTGTAGCAAAGTGCTTACACAGGCACGACAACCTTCATCAGCTCTGTTGTAGCAGCAGTCAACCACGAATGCCTATGACTGCGATCACTCCTTTGCAGATTGTTTACAGTTCGCCTTTTATTGGCTAGAAGAATCACTAGACCAGTAGGTATGGGGTAAAGGAGCAGATACTTTAGCTTGCGCCAAAACGCTTTGGTAATACTGCTCTAGCTGCTTTGTCGCTGACGACCAACTCCAGCGTTCTGCTTCGGCACGAGCGTTACGGCGAAGGGTTTCTCGCTCTTCTGGTTGACTGAGGAGATGCTGAGTTGCGGCGATCGCCCCCCTCTCATCGCGCGGGTCAAATAAATAGCCATTGACGCCATCCTGCACAATATCTGGAATGCCGCCTGAGGCTGCTGCCACGACCGGACAGCCCGCCGCCATTGCTTCTAACAGCACCAGCCCTAGGGTTTCAGTCCGTGAAGGAAACACAAAAGCATCGGCACTGGCAAAGGCATCGCCTAAGGTAATGCCACCCATGTAGCCCGCAAAATAAGTGTTGGTTCCTGCAAAAAGCTGCTCTAGTTCTTTACGATGAGGACCATCCCCCACCAAAGCTAGGTGAGCGTTAGGGATGGCCTCTAGGACTGGCTTAATTTCATGGATTGCTTTTTCTGCCGAGAGCCGCCCCACATAAAGCAGCAGTGGATCTTCAGGATGCCCCTGGGTTAGAAGCTCCCGCATGGTCGCCGTTGCACGACTGGGCTGAAAAGTCTCAATATCTACACCGCGCTGCCAGAGCGCTAGCCGCTGGATGCCGTGAGATGCCAATTCTTTAACCATCACTGAGGAGGTGCAAAGGTTTAAGTGTGCCTGGTTATGGCCTAGCTTAAGGAGTTCCCACAATACCCCCTCTAGCATCCCCAATCCGTAGTAATGCAGATACTGCGGCAGATGAGTATGATACGAAGCGACAAGCGGCACATTGCGCCACTTGCCATAAAAAATGCCTGATAGACCCAACACAGCCGGATTAGCAACATGCACCAAGTCTGGCTTGAACCGATCTAGAGCATAAGTAATAGAGGGACGCGGCAGAGCCATTTTTAGCTCTGGGTAGAGCGGCAGTGGAAACCCAGATACCCCATGCACCTGCGCCCCCTTGTATTCAGTAGACGCACCTTCAGGACAAACCACCAAAACCTGATGCCCCTCACTTTGGAGATGGGTAATGGTTTGACAGAGTCGCGTTACGATACCGTCAATTTTGGGTAAAAAGGTTTCAGTAAATAGGGCAATCCGCATACAGTCGAGGGTTGACAACACAAGACGGCTTAAACAAGATGAGCAGCCTATTTAGGCTGCTCACTTAAACTTAACGATTAACGCCAAGACACTTTTGGCAAAATTTGTTCTTTATCAACGCGGTGCTTATACTTAATCGCGAAATTTAGCAGGGAGTCAATCAACGAATCAGATAAATAGTGGGGCTGTAGCCCTAAATCAAGCAGGTTAGTGTTTTTTGCGTTGAAGTAATGCTCTTCTTTTTCGACCCGAGGGTTATCGATATGGTCAATCTCTACGTTAACACCAAGGGCAGAACCCGCTTTTTTTACCATTTGAGCCAGGTCGCCCACGCTAAACATTTCGGTGAACTGGTTGAAGACACGGAATTCTCCTGGGGCGGCTGGAGTGGCGATCGCCAATTCTACACAGCGTACCGTATCCCGAATATCTAAGAAACTGCGAGTTTGACCGCCGGAACCATAGACCGTTAAAGGATACTCAATTGCCGCCTGAATACAAAAGCGATTGAGCGCAGTTCCAAAAACACCATCGTAATCTAAGCGATTAATCAACAGCTCATCCATACCTGTTTCTTCAGTCAAGACACCATACACAACCCCTTGGTTGAGGTCAGTGGCTCTAAGTCCCCAAGTTTTGCAGGCAAAGCTAATGTTGTGGCTATCGTGAACTTTACTGAGGTGATAGAAAGAACCAGGCTGTTTTGGATAAGGCAGCGTATCTTTGCGACCATTATGCTCAATAGTGATGTAGCCTTCCTCAATATCAATGTTAGGCGTACCGTACTCACCCATCGTGCCGAGCTTCACAAGGTGGCAATCTGGAAAGTCTTGATGAAGGCTGTAAAGCAGGTTGAGAGTCCCTACTACATTATTCGTCTGAGTAAGAACTGCATGTTCTCGATCAATCATTGAGAACGGAGCCGAGCGCTGCTCGCCGAAATGCACTACAGACTGCGGCTCAAACTGATGCATTACGCCGCTCAAAAATGAGTAGTCGGTGATGTCACCAATGAAGAGATCAATCACTTTTCCCGTCAGGTCTTTCCAGCGCTGGATTCGCTGCTGAATCGGGGCAATAGGCGTAAGGGTGTCAATGCAGAGTGTGTTATCCCAATGTCGCCGCACCAGACTATCTAAAATACCAACGTCATAGCCTCGGTTCGATAGATATAGTGCCGTTGCCCAACCGCAGTAGCCATCACCGCCAATTACGAGGACTTTCATGTATGCCACTTTTGTTAGGTGTTTTCTGTAGGCATAACAGCCTTCTAATCAAAGTACCAGGATTAGGGTCAGTTGACATCCTGGTCAAAGGCACATTTTTAGATCAAGACTTCATCAGCAAAACTAGTGCGCCGACTAAACTGAAACGGTCCTGCAATTGAACCCCAGATCCGCTCATCAGTCACCGGATCTCGCCCGCGATCTAGACTCAGAAGCCGATCTTCACTAATCTCAAATTCGTTGTCTAAGTAGGTGTCTTGACCTTTCCAATTGACCTTACAGCCTTTTCCCTGAATTCGCCCAATAAAACTGTGACCCGTCCATTCCACACCCATGCTGCACCCTGGCATCTCTATGATGTCACTGGGGTGAATGTCTTGAAGCTGCTGTGGGTTACGCGCAGCACCAAAAAAACGTTCTCCCTCCTTTAAGGAATGGTTATGAAGTAAGATGCCGTCGCCCAAGGGCAGAAATTCTAGCACCCGTAGGCGATAAGGTTGACTGAGCGCAAAATCATAAGCCTGCTCTAAAAAAAGGCTTACCCCAGGCAGAAATCCCGTCGGCAACGGACGCATACAGACCCGAATATGAGCAAAGAAGGGCGGATTATCAATAGCTTGAGCCTGATTACTGAAGTCGCCCGCCATCCAGCGCACCAAAGTACCGATATCTGTTGCGTGGGTCATATCGTCGTCAAACGCTGCGCACTGAAGAGGTGTGTCGGAACTTATTGTACGCCTTGTTTGCACGAACATATAGAACAAATATGCCCAGATGATCGTTTAGCGAGCAGAAATGGGTATAGATAGAAGAGTGTGCCTTACTTTGAGCCAAGGCTTATGTCGTTGAGAGCGTTTACTACTCAAACACTCACTAGACTAAGCGTAAACTGAAAAATTTTTCTTATGCTCTTCACTCAAGTAAAGGTGAAGCTTCTATCGTTATGTTTATGTTGATTCAATGTAAGGTCGGCACTCATGATTTCCTACGATCCTGCGGACAAACGACTAGGAAGCTATCTTATAGATGCAGGGTTACTAACAACTTCTCAGGTTGAGGTCGCCCTCAACGACCAATATTCAACTGGCATGCGATTTGGCGATATCATTGTTGAGCGTGGCTGGGTCAAAAAGCAAACCATTGAATACTTATATCGCAAGATTATTGAGCTAGAGCGAGAAATTGGTCAACCTCTTGACAAAGGCGTTGTTAAAACAAGCTACAGTCTTTACAATTCAAGAAAAACAAATCGCTCAGCAGATAAGCTCTAAAATTCTTCAGTATTGTAGAAGCATCTAAAACCCCTAATTAAATCCCAAAACAAACCACCTCCTTACCTAAGTAGGGATATGGCTGATTTTGGGATTTGATATATTTTGAATTTGAATCAGAGATAGAAAACTATTTGAAAATTTCAATCACACACCGCTTTAATTTAGCGTTTAGCTAGACTGTCGCTGACTATCCTGCTGATCAGACTGTACCGTATATCCTTGCCAGAGACGACCCAGCTTCCTTGCCAGATCTAGCTTGCTGGCTCGAACCTGATACATCCTTCGGGGGCGGCCTCGACCCTCAACCTTTTGCCAGTAGCCATCAATAACCTTTTCGTCCTCAAGGAACTGAAGCGCACTATAAAGCACTGTATCGGATAGTCGATATAGGGAATGATCTTGCTCAATTCGCTGAATTAAAGCCGTACCGTAGGAGTCCCCATGCTCTAACAAAATCGCCACTATATAGCAAACGGCAACCTCTTTACTGAGATAAATAGGGGGCGGATCTTGAAAGAAGTGATAGATATCTTGGAACTTCATACGCAGTATTTAGGGTTTTGGTTATGGAGGTTTTAGTCAGGAGAACTTTCGGAAATAGCTTTATGCCTACTCCCACCGTGGAATACTAATCTATAGCTTTTGATTTGTTACCTCTAAAAACTCCTACACTTAACCGCTACCCAAGATATAAAACAAAAGAAAGCTTACCATTTGCATAATACGCGATAACTGCATTGTTTCCGAGTCAAAAATACAGGCTCTATGGAATGGAATTATCGTGCAACATCAATATTTTGATAAAAGATCAATAATCTGGGGCTATGCAAGCTCAAGAGACCTTGCGGTAGAGTGCCTTTTTCTTTTTTCTATCAGAAATTCTAAAACCTTGGGCATACTACTAAGACAGAGTTAAACTATTGAAGCCGTCAGAATTCTCTGACATTTACTCTAGAAACAGACATGATGGAATTAGCGTCTTTTATGCGCGAGAAAAACGCCAAAAACCCTAGTATGCAAGAGTTTCGACATCTATATTTCTTTCTCCACACTGCTCTGCCTGAGTCTTCGGGCTAAATGCACAACATATAAACTGCAACACGTTTACTCATAAAGAGTGATTGGGTACAACAAATGTAGTAGAAACAAGAATCTGTAGTTGCCTAGTGACCTTAGGTTGAGCCAAAATATATTTATGTATGGATGAACACACCGATCCTAACATTGGGC
>JBGSVR010000132.1:0-2478 GCA_041752855.1 Thermosynechococcaceae cyanobacterium | reverse complement strand
AGAGCTGCTGATTTTAGTCGTAGAGAAGCTTATGACGATCCGACAGCACTGCCAAGGGCGTATCTGAACCCATTGCGCCTGTGGCCTCTACGCCATCTCGCGCCATCGGCGTTAGCAGTAGGCGCAGTTCTTCAAAGGTATAGCCAAAGGCCATTTGGCGCTGAATTAGAGGCTGCGACTCCGTTGCTTCTCCCCCAGAGGCATCTTTGACCGTTGCCAGCTCTACCATGTTCTGGTTAATCCACTCGCGGTAGGGCTGCTCCGTGGCGATTTTGTGCTTAATCTCGTCATCGGCAACAATGCGGCCTTCTTCCATATCCACCAAAAACATCCGTCCTGGCTCTAGACGGCCTTTATGGGCAATGCGCTCTGGCTCAATGGGCAACACACCCGCTTCTGAGGCCATAATGACCAGATCATCTTTGGTGACGTAGTACCGTGAAGGTCGCAGTCCGTTGCGATCTAGCACTGCCCCCATCATGGTGCCATCGGTAAAGGCGATCGAGGCTGGGCCATCCCACGGCTCCATCAGGCACGAGTGATACTCGTAAAACGCCTTTTTCTCGTCGCTCATCGACTCGTGCGCCGTCCACGGTTCGGGGATCATCATCATGATGGCATGGGGGAGCGATCGCCCTGCTAAGGTCAGCAATTCCAGCGTGTTATCAAAGATGGTCGAGTCACTGCCGTCTACGTTAATCGCAGGCTGAATTTTTTGGATGTCGTTCCCAAACAAATCAGACTCAAACAAAGACTGTCGCGCAATCATCCAGTTGATGTTGCCGCGTAGGGTGTTGATTTCGCCATTGTGGGCAATGTAGCGGTAGGGGTGCGATCGCTCCCAACTGGGGAAGGTATTGGTGCTAAACCGCGAATGAACCAGCCCTAGGGCGCTCTCCATATCAGGGTCATGCAGATCGGGGTAGTATTGTCCCACCTGTGCCGTCATCAGCATTCCCTTATACACCATCGTCCGGCACGACAGGCTCGACACATACCAGTAGGGATCAACCTGCCCCGCCCGAATGGGCGTGTGCGCCAGCTTACGCAGCACAAACAGCTTGCGCTCAAAGGCAAGATCATCGGTGAGATCGGGCGATCGCCCAATAAACACCTGCTGCATAAACGGTTCGCTCGATTTAGCTGTGTTGCCGATGCTGGAATGATCGGTAGGGACATCGCGCCAGCCCAAAACCTGCTGCCCTTCCGCTTCTGCAATCGACTCAAAAATTTTACGCCCTGCTGCTCGCGCTACTGGGTCAGGGGAACCGTAGATCATGCCGACGCCATACTGCCCTGCTGTTGGCAGCGCAATGCCTTCGATGGCGGCTACTTTTTGCAAAAATTTGTGAGGCACCTGCATCAGAATGCCTGCGCCATCGCCCGTATTGGTTTCACAGCCGCAGGCACCCCGATGTTCGAGGTTTTCTAGGATAGTTAGCGCCTGCTCAATAATACTGTGGGACTTTTGCCCTTTGATGTGAACAATAAAGCCGACGCCGCACGCATCGTGCTCGAACTGCGGATCGTACAGGCCCTGTTGTGGGGGCAGTTCGGTTCTACTCATTGTGGTGATGACCTAAAGGTGGCGAAGGTGTGGGTAGTGGCAGTCAAACAACGACTGCGAGTATGAAATGGCAGAATTCAGAAATACTGAACTGTACCATTCTAAAGTTAGCGGAGGTACTGCTCAAGAATGCTCTAGGTAAACTTTTTAACTAATCTACTCATTTCTTAAGCGCTTCAGGAGCAAGAGTACCCTCATGCATGGTAAATGCCTTCTATTGATTTTCAACAGGGTAGCGTTACAAAAATTTGACGATTGAACCCAATCTGCATGACTTTACACGTGCTTAACGAATGGCACTAAGTGCATCATGTAATCCCGTTTGCCAATTGGGACACCAGCCATGCGCAGAATATCGTAGGCCGTGACCAGATGAAAGTAGAAGTTTGGAATCAGAAAGTCGTTCACATATGCGCTACCCGATAGCTCCGCGTAGAGACTCTGGCCTAATTCAATTCGCCCAACCTCCTCTAGTTTTGCGTCTTCGGTACTAATGCCTGCAAGGAGTTCTTTGGTGTTTTCTATGTGCTTGTATGCTTGCGTTAGGGACGTAACGTCGGGATCTAGATTATTCGCAGACTTGCCGTCACACCACAAAGAGAAATTACGCGGTTGATTGCAGGTAAAAGCAATCTGTGTAACCAACGGAAGCATATCAGCCGCAATACTCTGCCCAAGAAACGACTCATCACCTCTAAAATGAGCCTGAGCTGTTTTTAAGAGATGCTCCAGCGTCGTCAAGCGACTTTGGAATAGGCTTTGGATTGAACCAATATAGCAATCCTGAATGATATGAAGACAGATCATGTATAGAAAAAGCTGTTTAGACTGAAATTAACTCAACTTTCTGGTCAAAAGTGCCATACATATTTAACTTGGGGAATTCAAAAAACTGATAATGTGTTGCGAGC
>JBGSVR010000131.1:0-9993 GCA_041752855.1 Thermosynechococcaceae cyanobacterium | reverse complement strand
TCTGGCTTTATTCCATCCCAGATGGGGTTGGAGGGCTTTCCTTAATTCGCTATATTGACTCATGGGGTTTCTCATGGATTTCGTAATTCTGATGAAACCCCATCCTCACAACATTTTCAAGCTTTTTGTCCTGTACTTAGGTCGTAATCTCCCGTGCCAGTTTGACATCTAGGTTTATGATCCAATATTTTCACTAAATGAGTAACAAAGCCCTTTTGCCTGAGTAAAACCAAATCGTCTTTATCCAGCTTGCTTGCATCAGTTGCATTATCTTTCCATGCTAGCTTAAACAAATCAGAGACTTTGACTTCTGAATAAGCCCATTCACCGTCGCTACTTCTTACATTTTTTGTCCACTTTAGACGATATAAATTCATGTCAACTGCTCCAGTTAATTTAACAGCATGTCGCTAAAACAGACTTCGCTATAATTGTTGTAGCGAAGTCTGTTTTAGTATTCACCGAGAAACTAAACAACTGAACAATTAGAAAGATTTTGCTTGAATTTCTGAAAGTCAAGTTACAGCAGCAACTCAATCCTAGCTCCGCTCTAATGTAAGTTGCTAGACTTAATTTAATAAGCCTGCATCAAAGCGCGATCGCACTCAATATCCAGCAGTCGCTTCTGGGCTAACGCTTCACCCACCGTAGGCGGGAGCGCTGCCATTGCCTCAGCGCGGCAGAGGGGTTTACGAGACATGTCAACCTGGTGGGTTAAGACATCGGCGATGATAATGATGCGATCGCCCAAATCCACCTCCTGCACTGTCCGGCATTCTGCCCAACCACAGGTTTCGGGCAAAATCGGAATCCCAGTGGCGGTTGCTTCTGTCAAAATTCCACCAAACTTATTGATCTCGCGGGTTGATTGCAGACCAAACAGCGGTAGCCAATCCTGCTGCCCTTGCGCCAATAAATTGACTACAAAATGTCGGCTTTGCTGAATCAATGCAAACGTAAAATTGCGTGGCGAAATCACCGTAACAATACGCAAATGCTCTGGCACTAAAGCTCCTAACGTTACCCAAGTGGTAATTTGTCCACTCACCTGACCGCTATGAGCCGCCGTAATGACGTAAAGTTCAGGATTTGTGAGATTAAAAATTGAGCTGTTCATAGGACAATGCAGTTATTCTCAACTTCGTGGTCAATTGTATGCGCTACTACCTGTAGATCCGCACCATGAAAAAACAGGTTAAGGTCAAACCGAACGCTAAAAAACAGCAGCTCATTCAAGAGCCAGATGGCAGTTTAACGGTTCACCTAAAATCATCACCCGTAGACGGCAAAGCCAACGCAGAACTCATTCAAGTGCTGTCCAAAGCATTTGAGGTGCCAAAGTTCGCTATTACGATTAAATTAGGGCTTACATCCCGTCAAAAGCTCGTTGACATTAATCTGGAGAACGCTTGAACCGATTTACTACGCTAAAACGATGCTGCTCGGTCTAGTAACAAGTAGCATCTTGCTGGGTCTGGTGACGTTTTCTGTAACGTCTCTCGCACCCGCATCTCCCTATACCTACAGAAGGCCGAGTTTTGACGGTACTGGCAAAGTCTATCTAGGTCGAGAGATAGCTCAGGTGATGGGTTATCAAGGGTCTGAGTGGCTCGAACGCAAAGATCGCGCCCAAGAGGAGCAGCCTCAAGCGTTAGTAGAGGCATTAGCGCTAAAGCCCACTGATGTAGTGGCTGACATTGGGGCAGGCACGGGCTACATTAGTCTCAAAATTGCCTCCAAAGTACCCCAAGGTCAGGTTTTGGCAGTGGATGTGCAGCCTGAAATGATCAAAATGCTGGGCGATCGCATTTCCCAGAATCACCTCACCAACATCACGCCTATTCTGGGTACCGAGCAAGACCCGAACCTGTCCCCCAACAGCATCGACCTCGCCATTTTTGTCGATGCCTATCACGAACTTGCCTACCCCTGTGAAGTCATGTCCGCCGTAGCGAAAGCCCTAAAGCCCAACAGCAGAATTGCTCTGGTTGAATACCGTGCTGAAGATTCTAAGGTGTCTATTAAGCCTCACCACAAAATGACTCAGGCTCAGGCACGCAAAGAAATGGCAGACATTGGGCTGCTGTGGCAAGAAACAAAGTCTGTTTTGCCCCAGCAGCATTTGATGCTGTTTGCACCCACACAACCAGAAGCTGCTAAGGGAAAGTGAAAAGCTGGACTGCGTAAAGGCGATCGCCAGAGACTGCCACCCCAAACCCAAAGCGACCATAGCGCCGATCTAGCAAATTTTGGCGATGAGCAGGGCTACCCATCCATTTTCGCTCAAAGAACGCCAGCCTTTTAAAGCTCAGATTAGTCCCTATCAATGACGAATCCCGAAGCACCAGTAGATTTTCAGCCGCGCCATTCCGTCCACCCACTGCCGCAAAGCGATCTGATGGCGTTCTCCCCTCTGGTGAGTAGTGACTAAAGTAGTTTCGTCGCAGCATGTCCTCTGCGTGCTTCTGAGCAGCCTTAGATAGCAAAGAATCTGCTCTAAGCCTAGGTAGCCCATGCCGCGAACGGTCTTGATTGGTTAATTCAAGTGCCATTTGACGTAGGGAATCAATTCGTCGAGGTTGATAGGCATAGCGCTGGTTCAAAGATGAGTCAGCGCGCGCCGATTGCATTAATAGAGATGACAAGCCCCCAAACTCCAAAGTCCAGAAACATGCCAAAAACGCTCCTGCCAAAGGCTTTAGAATTCTTGACATGGTATATCGATGAAAGGAACAAACTCTAAATTTCCTTAACAACTGACGGCAGAAGATAGATTTTGTTTCTGAATAGAGGAAAATGCTGCTTTAGGCTAAATCTAAGGACTTCAGCAACACCTTGCCTAAGTAAAGGCAAACGCACATTTGTAAAGTAATGCATTCATGTTTAGGGATTTAGTTAGGAAAATTCATATAAATTCTTAATTTGCATCGCTAATTTAACTTTTCTAACGCTGCGTACCAACTTCGAGACGCTGTGACAGCCCGACACTTACAATACTCTTAAAGTTTTTGCTATAAAACCTTTGCCTAGACCATTCAAAGGAGCATTTAGGAATAATGACGCAATCTACCTATAAGCAGGTTGTCCAGCCCTATAATGGCGATCCCTTCGTGGGGCACCTCGCCACCCCCATCTCAGCCTCTGATTTTACAAAAACCTTTATTGGCAACCTGCCAGCCTATCGGCCTGGTTTATCTCCCCTTCTACGCGGTTTAGAGATTGGAATGGCTCACGGCTATTTCTTACTCGGTCCTTGGTATACATTTGGCCCCTTACGAGACTCTGAGGTTGCTGCGCTAGGTTCCCTGATCAACGTTGTGGCACTTTTGATGATTGCCACCATGTGCCTCTCGGCCTATGGCATTGTCTCCTTCCAAAACGGACGCGCGGTAGGAACTGGCGACGCTGCCATGAACTCCTCTGAAGGGTGGAGCCTCTTTACTGGAGGGTTCTTCTTTGGTGGAATGGGTGGCGCTGCGGTTGCATACTTCCTACTTGCCAACTTTGGTGTTGTCGATGGCATTATGCGCGGCGTTTTCAATAACTAACGCTCACTAGCTTGCAAAGCGCTTCAGTGCAAACCCATCCCTTGAATTAATAGGAGAACTTAATATGACTGGTGACTACGCAGCTTCATTTCTACCGTGGATCCTTATTCCTGTTGTCTGCTGGCTTATGCCTGTGGTGGTGATGGGTCTTCTCTTTATTCACATTGAAAGTGACGCTTAGTAATTGAGCGCATGGGCTAAATCATTAGCCGAGTGATCTCATACATTTAAAACCTCTAGAACTGAACGTATTATTCAGCTTCTAGGGGTTTTAAGTTTTTTAGGCATAAACAACATCCCCTGTCCTGCCCTTCGTTGACGTGAACGTTGTCCAAGGGCTTCAGTAAACTGCTCCGCAGTCTTCGTAGCATTACAGATAGGGACGCCCTAAAGCGGTGCTTGAAGGCTTAAAAACTTGATAACAGTTGCAAGGTAATGTTTATTAACTTGTCATCGTCAAGGTGTCGCTTCAGGCAGTTCAGCAATCGCCTAGTCAAACACATGAATTTAGCAAGAAAAAAGCCTCACTGTAACAGTGAGGCTTTTTTCTTGCTAAATCAGTTTCAGAACTGCATCATCAACCAAATTTGCTGGCTGTCGAAGCAATCAAGAACGCCGCATAGGTCAAGACATAGCCAACGGTGAAGTGAGCTAGACCAACCACACGAGCCTGAACGATGGACAGTGCAACAGGCTTGTCCTTCCAGCGAACGAGGTTCGCCAAAGGAGTACGCTCGTGCGCCCAAACAAGGGTTTCAATCAGCTCTTGCCAGTAGCCTCTCCAGGAAATCAGGAACATGAAGCCTGTTGCCCACACAAGGTGACCAAACAAGAACATCCAAGCCCAGACAGAGAGATTGTTCATCCCGAAGGGGTTGTAGCCATTGATGAGCTGAGAAGAATTGAGCCACAGATAGTCACGGAACCAACCCATCAGATAGGTCGAGTTCTCGTTAAACTGTGCGACGTTACCTTGCCAAATACCGAGGTGTTTCCAGTGCCAGTAGAATGTCACCCAACCTACAGTATTCAAGGCCCAGAACAGAGACAGGTAGAAGGAATCCCACGCTGAGATATCGCAAGTACCGCCACGACCAGGGCCGTCGCAAGGGAAGGCATAGCCGAAGTCTTTTTTGTCGGGCATCAGCTTAGAACCACGGGCATCCAACGCACCCTTGACCAAGATCAAAGTGGTGGTGTGCAGACCCAGGGCGATCGCATGGTGAACCAAGAAGTCGCCAGGTCCAATGGTCAAGAACAGGGAGTTTTTGCCGCTGTTAATGGCATCCAACCAGCCAGCCAACCATACGTTTCCGTAGTTTGGGAACGCGGTGTAAGCAACGCTATCAGGATTTGAAAGCAGGGTATCAAAGCCGTAGAGCAGCTTACCGTGAGCAGCCTGAATCCATTGAGCAAACACTGGCTCAATGAGAATCTGCTTCTCAGGGGTACCAAAGGCAACTACAACGTCGTTGTGGACGTAAAGGCCAAGGGTATGGAAGCCCAAGAACAGAGAAACCCAGCTCAGGTGAGAGATGATGGCTTCTTTGTGCTCTAGCACCCGTGCCAACACGTTGTCTTTATTGGCGACGGGGTCGTAGTCACGCACCAAGAAAATGGCACCGTGAGCAAACGCGCCCACCATCAAAAAGATGGCAATGTACTGGTGATGGGTGTACAGCGCAGCCTGCGTCGTATAGTCCTTCGCAATGAAGGCATAGGACGGCATGGAGTACATGTGCTGAGCCACCAAGGAAGTGACTACGCCCAAGGCGGCAAGGTGCCAGCCTAACTGGAAGTGAAGCGAGTTGTTGTAGGTGTCATAAATGCCTTTGTGACCTGCACCCAGGCGACCGCCGGGTGGACGGTGAGCATCCATGATTTCCTTCATGCTGTGACCGATCCCAAACTGGGTTCGGTACATGTGACCCGCAACGATAAAGAGGACGGCGATCGCCAAATGGTGATGCGCAATATCCGTCAGCCACATCGCTTCTGTTTGGGGATGAAACCCACCCAAGAAGGTGAGAATTGCAGTCCCAGCACCCGTAGAGGTACCAAACAGATGACCTGCCGTATCAGGGTTTTGAGCGTAAACGCCCCAGTTACCTGTAAAAAACGGCGTTAGACCTGCTGGGTGTGGAGGGACAGACATGAAGTTGTCCCAGCCCACATGCTGACCGCGTGACTCAGGAATTGCCACGTGAATCAAGTGACCAGCCCAAGCCAAAGAGCTAACCCCAAACAAACCAGCCAAGTGGTGGTTAAGGCGAGACTCAGCATTCTTAAACCAAGACAGGCTTGGACGGAACTTTGGCTGAAGGTGAAGCCAGCCGGCAAACAGCATGACCGAAGCCAGAAGAAGCAGGGCAATAGCACCCTGATAAAGTTCCGCGTTGCTGGTCATCCCAATGGTGTACCACCAGTGGTACACACCGGAGTAGGCAATGTTAACAGGGCCGTTTGCGCCACCCTGGGTAAAGGCATCTACCGCTGCTTTACCAAATTGAGGATCCCAAATTGCGTGAGCAATGGGACGAACGTTGAGGGGGTCTTTAATCCACTGCTCAAAGTTACCTTGCCAAGCAACGTGAAACAGGTTGCCGGAAGTCCAAAGAAAGATGATTGCGAGATGACCGAAGTGGGAAGCGAAAATCTTTTGGTAAAGATTTTCTTCCGTCATTCCGTCATGACTCTCAAAATCGTGAGCCGTTGCAATCCCGTACCAAATACGACGAGTCGTCGGGTCTTGGGCGAGATCCTGGCTAAATTTAGGAAATTTAGTTGCCATAGTTTAGTATTCTCCTCGCCCTACCCTACAGAAAGTATATGAGCATGGAAGAATGCCCAGGTGGTCGCAATACCTCCAAGAAGGTAGTGAGCAACCCCAACCGCACGGCCTTGAATAATACTCAAAGCGCGAGGCTGAATCGCAGGAGCAAGCTTTAGCTTGTTGTGTGCCCAGACGATAGACTCAATCAACTCTTGCCAGTAGCCACGACCACTAAACAAGAACATGAGGCTGAAGGCCCAAACAAAGTGAGCGCCCAAGAACATCAAGCCATAGGCCGACAGTGCCGAACCATAGGAGTTAATGACCTGAGATGCCTGTGCCCAGAGGAAGTCTCTTAGCCAGCCATTAATTGTAATTGCGCTTTGAGCGAAATTACCGCCAGTGATATGAGAGACAGAACCATCTGCGCCAACCGTACCCCAAACGTCAGACTGCATCTTCCAGCTAAAGTGGAAAATCACAATTGAGAGAGAGTTGTACATCCAGAACAGACCCAAGAAGACGTGATCCCAACCAGAAACCTGGCAGGTGCCGCCCCGTCCGGGACCGTCACAAGGGAAGCGGAAGCCCAAGTTAGCTTTGTCTGGAACCAGACGAGAGCTACGAGAGAACAACACGCCTTTGAGCAGAATGAGTACCGTTACATGAATCGTAAAGGCATGAATATGGTGAACCATAAAGTCCGCCGTACCCAGCGCAATGGGCATCATCGCCACTTTACCGCCAACCGCAACAATTCCACCGCCGAAGGCATGGCTGACAGTCGCCAACGCATTAGGTGCCGTTGTTCCAGGGGCTAAAGTATGCAGATTTTGAATCCACTGTGCAAACACGGGCTGAAGTTGAATACCCGTATCGGAGAACATGTCTTGGGGACGACCCAAAGCACGCATGGTGTCGTTGTGGACGTAAAGACCAAAGCTATGGAAGCCTAGGAAAATACAGACCCAATTGAGATGGGAGATAATTGCGTCACGATGGCGCAGAACGCGATCTAGCAGATTATTTTGATGGGTTGCAGGATCGTAATCTCGCACCATGAAAATTGCTGCGTGAGCTGCTGCACCGACGATTAGGAAGCCACCAATCCACATGTGATGCGTAAACAAGCCGATTTGAGTCGGGTAGTCCGTCGCAATGTAGGGGTAAGGAGGCATGGAATACATGTGCTGGGCAACCAGAATGGATAAAGAACCCATCCAGGCCAAGTTCCAAGACAGTTGGCAGTGCCAAGACGTCGTGAAAATTTCGTACATGCCCTTGTGGCCTTCGCCAGTGAAGGGACCCTTGTGTGCTTCTAACACTTCTTTGAAGCTGTGGCCAATGCCCCAGTTGGTTCGGTAGAAATGCCCTGCAATGATGAGCAGTACAGCCAATGCCAAGTGATGGTGAGCTGCATCTGAGAGCCACAAACCGCCAGTGACGGGGTTGAGACCACCCTTAAAGGTCAAGAAGTCAGCGTAAGCACCCCAATTCAAGGTAAAGAAGGGGGTCAATCCTTGAGCAAAGCTAGGATATAGCTCCGTCATGAGGTCTTTATTCAAGATGAACTCATGGGGAAGCGGAATATCTTTAGGCGCAACGCCAGAATCTAAAAGCTTATTAATAGGCAAAGAAACGTGGATCTGGTGTCCTGCCCAACCGAGAGAACCACAGCCTAGCAAACCAGCTAGGTGATGATTCATCATCGATTCAACGTTTTGGAACCACTCCAGCTTGGGAGCGCGGACGTGGTAGTGAAACCAGCCAGCAAACAACATCAGAGCAGCCATGACTAAGCCACCAATGGCTGTGCAGTAGAGCTGATAAGAGTTTGTAATACCGGAAGCACGCCACAATTGGAACAGACCAGATGTGATTTGGATGCCGTGAAATCCGCCGCCCACATCTGCATTTAAGATGCCTTGGCCTACGATAGGCCAGACCACTTGGGCGCTGGGCTTAATCGCGGTGGGATTTCCCATCCAGGCTTCATAGTTTGAAAATCTAGCACCGTGGAAATACATCCCGCTCAGCCAGATGAACACAACGGCAAGGTGCCCGAAGTGAGCGCTGAAGATTTTGCGCGAGATGTCTTCTAAATCGCTGGTATGTGTATCGAAGTCATGAGCAAGAGCATGCAGGTTCCAAATCCATGTGGTGGTTTGGGGACCCTTAGCTAGGGTGCGGTCGAAGTGTCCTGGTTGTCCCCACTTCTCAAATGAGGTGGGAACGGGATTCTTATCGACAATCACTCTAGCTTTTGACTCTCGCTCCTTAGGGCTAATCGTCATTGAGACTCTCCTCTCTTTGAGCAAGCAAGGAACGAGGACTGTCTTCCATGTTCTGGCGTTACGATTGCAAAAGTCACTGATTTGAAGGAGAAGCGCTGGTTTACCTGGGGAACTTTGACCGATAGGCGGTCAACTTTAGCCCAATCACCTGAGACTGACCTCATCCAAATTTAGAGACCTTGAGCAAGCACCAGAACGACTGATCTTTCAATATTTATCAGCCTTGGAAGAGTTCTCACTAGTGAATTATAGGTGTCCTAACGGGCATTTTAAGGCAATTAACAATAATTAAGGTGTCCTAGACGAGCCTCTCTGGGCTGCATCAAAAGAAGCAATTGTGGAATTTACTTTAGGATTTATTTCAAAGCTTAATAATTCGCAATTATTAAGGCTATATGACGACGGCCTTGGGCGAAACTTGACATGGCTTGATGCTTCACTTTCATGAGTCGATAGGGGCAAAGCCCTTTGTTAAGTGGATATTTGACGCTTTCGTGCCGTGAAGCATTCGATCTTGACGCTGATGCTTCAAACATAAAGTTGAAGAGCCTTACCCTTGAGTGAAGCGCTACGTTTAGGGCATTACGTCTTTATCTATGGAATGGATTGAAGATTACAAATCGTAATCTTATTAAGGTTGAAGTCTCGACATTTTTTAAGCCCATGAGGTGTGCAGAAGCTTTTCCGGTATAGTTCCCGTAGAGGTAAAGATGCTGTTGAACGAGTCAATAGAACTAATATATTGACGTTCCTTTGTATAAAGAATGACTGTATTGAGTCGCTTCTGAAGGGCATGAGAGTCTTAAGTGCAGAAGAATACTAAGTGCAGGAGAATGCTGAGCGTGATTAGGACAAGTTGGCGAGAAGTTGGCAAACGCATCGGGCGTGCTGCCGTTTTTTCTGTGGTGCTTTTGGCTTTACTGGGCTGTTCGCAATCGCCCCTAACTTCACGTTTAGATGAAGCATCCAAAAGCTTAGGAGTGCAGCGCGCTGAATTAGAGGAGGTGTCTGCGCCAGTGGTTTTTGAACGGCTGGGGCGATCGCAGAATCGACATGATCCCCAGGTCAAGATTGTCGGCATTAAACCTGACGCAACGATTGAGCAGCAAACTGCCAACATTCAGTTTGAGATAGAAGACTTTCCGATATTTAAGGATCCCGATCTAGGATTAGGGCCACATTTACAGGTTTTGCTGGACGATCAGCCCTATATAGAGGTGTACGATGCCAAGCAAAGTATTACGTTTACAGACTTAACGCCAGGTACCCACACGGTTCGAGCATTTGCAAGCTACCCCTGGCATGAAAGTTTTAAGGCACCTAGCGCATTCGACCAGATCACCTTTAATGTTTTTGCTCCAACACAAACGAATCGACC
>JBGSVR010000130.1:0-1995 GCA_041752855.1 Thermosynechococcaceae cyanobacterium | reverse complement strand
GCTTTATCTCTTGGTCCTGACAATGTGCCAGTTTTTAAGAGCGTTTCCCACTCCATCAGGTTAGGGGCGCGCTCTTGCCCAGCATCGTCGGTTTTGGCATACATGGCGAGGCTGGCGGCATAGACGGCTCCGCTGCTGCGGAGGTAGGCGAGGGTTGAGCGTCCGTTAATGGGGGGCTTAAATTCTTTGACTGAAATCGGCGCATTAAAAAGCATTGCGCTCGTTTTAGGGGGGATTACGAGAGTGGCAGGCCAGCTCGACTGTCGCTGCCGTCGCAAAATGTCATTGGTGACGCGATCGCCAGGCCCCGCATAAACTGTCCCCAGAGGATTTTCCGTCATGGGGGGCAGGTCAATAAAGGGTGCATCTGGCTGACTTAGGTAGCTAGCAGCCTGCAATACATCTACCCGAAGCGGCGTAAGGCCAGGGTTGTAAAGCAAAATACCCAGGTAAAGCGTTTTGATGGGGTCTTGCGTTTTAGCCTGATTAGAGATGTGATGGGCAAACAGATCGAAGCGCCCTTGAAAAGCTTGATTAAGATGCGCTTCAGGATGGGCTTTGCCTACTTTTGGGAAGGTTGAAAGTAGAATGCCTTCAGTCTGAACCACTTCAGGACTGTTGCTATTAAACATCAGCACTTCATCTAGTTGTCCAGGCAGCACTCGAATCATTTGGGGCTGAACAATCACCTCAGGTTTAGGCGCAACGATTGGAGCGGCCTGGGCAATCAAAATTGAGCTGATCAAAGGAAACATAGCTATCCCATAGACATTGAAGAACCTGAGGGCTATTATCCCCCCTTCGGTTCTTTTTGCCATAGGCTATATCAGCACCAGGCTTATCAAGAATGCTTAAAGACCGCAGCGCACTACTCGATAATTCGGCTGCCTAAGGAAACGGAATGCATTGGGTCTACAAAATCACCTGCGTCTTCTTTGCTATCCGTAAACGGAATCCAGGTTTCTTCAGCATAGGCTGTGGTGAGAGAAGGGGGCAGCGTCGTAGCGGAAGAGGCGTGGCCTAAGTAGCCTACACAGCCCACCATGAGGCTATAAGCGGCAATAATGCCAGCGCCTGCCACTGCGACTAAGGCACCTGCAAACATCAAAGAAAATTCACGTTGACGTACTGCTCTCTGCATAAGCTGCAAAGACCAGAATGTTAAGGCCGATATCGTGAGAATTAAAATAATCATATCTTTACTTATGTTAACAAAGTAAAGATGAATCTCACGATTAATGTAAACATCTTAGGCTTATTTTCATAATTAGCCAGCAGTTTTTTGGAGAACGGGTTCTGCGGCTTATCTGGCGTTAAAACCAGCGTAGCGGGGCTTTAAGCTGATGCATCTGTCATGCGAACGGGCACCTGATGCGCCTGGAGGTGCGTCTTGATTTGACCAATGCTTAGCTGACCGTAGTGCAACAGTGATGCGAGCAATGCCGCCTCTGCTTTGCCCTCTGTGAGCGCCTCATGAATATGGTCGCAGGTGCCTGCACCACCAGAGGCAATGACTGGAATTTCAACCTGCTCCGCGATGGTGCGGGTTAGCTCTAGGTCATAGCCTGCTTGGGTTCCGTCTGCGTCCATGCTGGTGATGAGCAGCTCACCTGCGCCTCGGTGCGCCATTTCTTTCGCCCATGTAACGGCGTCTAATCCGGTATTCTCGCGGCCTCCTCGCACAAAGACGTCCCAGCCTGGATGGTTGGGATCGGCTCTACGGCATGCGTCAATGGCGATGACGATGCACTGTGCCCCAAAACGATCGCTGGCTCGGTTCACAAAGTCAGGGTTTTTAACGGCAAAGGAGTTGAGACTCACTTTATCGGCTCCAGCCCTTAGTAATTCTTTAATCGTTTCTAAGGATTGGATCCCTCCGCCGACTGTCAGCGGAATAAACACCTGTTCGGCGGTGCGATAGACCACATCAAAAATAATGCCGCGATCTTCGTGGGTGGCGGTGATGTCTAAGAACACCAGCTCATCGGCTCCGGC
>JBGSVR010000129.1:0-5044 GCA_041752855.1 Thermosynechococcaceae cyanobacterium | reverse complement strand
GCAGGCAAAGCTGGTCGCAACGCTGTTTTTTGAATCTTCGACGCGCACCCGCAATAGTTTTGAGCTGGCGGCAAAGCGACTCTCCGCAGACGTACTTAATTTTGCGCCCGGAACCTCTTCTTTAAGTAAGGGCGAAACCATCCTAGATACAGCTAAAACCTTTCTGGCGATGGGCGCAGACATGATGATTATTCGTCATCAGGCTTCGGGTGTACCCCAGGCGATCGCCGCTGAAATGGATCGCCTCGGCGGAAAGGTGGGCGTTCTCAACGCAGGGGATGGCTGTCATGAGCATCCCTCCCAGGGGCTGCTGGATTTGTTTACGCTCTGCACGCTTCTAGACCCTGTAAAACCCAGGGCATCGCTTCTCAAAGGCAAAAAAGTGGCCATTGTGGGAGATATCTTGCACTCTCGCGTCGCGCGATCGAACCTCTGGAGCCTGACAAAATGCGGCGCAGACGTTCATCTGGCAGCGCCCCCTACCTTACTCCCTAAAGCATTTGAGTCTTTTGGCGCGACGGTTCACTGGACGCTAGAGCCTGCCCTAGAAGACGCAGATTTTGTGATGACCCTGCGCCTTCAGCATGAGCGTATGACGCAGCATCTCATCCCCAGCCTACGGGAATATCATTTACATTACGGCATTACCCGCGATCGCCTTAAAGCCTGTCACCCTGACGTGAGAGTGCTGCACCCAGGCCCTGTGAACCGAGGGGTAGAACTCAGCTCAGACTTGATGGATGACCCTATACTAAGCCTTGTCTCTCAGCAGGTCACAAGTGGCGTTGCCGTAAGAATGGCACTGCTGTACCTCATGGGCAGCGGGAGCGGGATATCGCCATAGCAGCGTATGTACCCTCCATAAACGACATCTCGATCTTGACGAACAGACAGTGAGCAGGCGTAATACCCGCTCGATATTGAGCGCTATTCTTGCCAGCCTTGAGAGTGACTATCGTTTTTTGCCCAACCCCAACTGGGAAAGCAGCCCCAGCCTAAAACCCAAAACGATCGCAATGAGAGGAATGGTGATGTACATGACCACCCGCATGGCGATCGCATAGCTTACAACAATCGCAGACGGAATCTGGTACAGCCCCAACAGCACCTGAAGACTGGCCTCAAAAGGACCAATGTAGCCAGGAGTAGAAGGAATAGCGATCGCCAAGGCCGCCCCGCTTTGAATAAACAGTGCGCCAATAAAGCCTGGTCGATAAACTTCAAATGCCAGCAGACCTGTCCAGTAAGTCACACCATTTAGCAGCCAAACGCCGAGGCTTTCGAGCAGAAGTCTTACTAACTGCCGAGGCTGGCTGAGCGCAGTTAACCCGCCTAAAAAGTGCAGTAGCCCCGTCTGAAGCCGCGTTTTGAGTTTAGGTCGATGGATGAGCCGAAAAACCGGATCGAGTCTTAAAATCGTGCGATCAGGGTCTTTGGCTGCAACGAGACATAAGCCCCAAAAGCCCAGTAGGCCAAAGCTTAGCAGCATTACAGCAGAAGCATTAAAGGCAGAAAGTGAAGGAACCGCTTTGAGGCTGAGGGGCAACACTAAGAACAGCAGCACAATGCCAAGATCTAGCATTCGTTCTGCAAACATGCTGCCCAGCACCAGCTCTATGGGTATACCTGCACGACGGTTGAGAATGCCGATGCGGAGCGCTGGCCCAAAATAAGCAGGCAAAATACTGTTAGAGCCAAACCCAATCAGCAGCGCCGCCAACCGTGTGCCAAACGAACTTTTAAACCCTTGATTTTCTAAGATGGTGCCCCACCGACGGGCGCGGGCGCAGTAGGACAGCATATAGGCCACCCAGCCCACGCCAAACCAACCCCACTGCGATCGCCCTAAACTTTGCCCCACTTCTGCCCAAGAAACATCTTTCACCACCCAGGCCAGCAAGATTAGGGTGATTGCTGTGCCAACCGCTAGAGCAAACCAACGTTTCCATTGGGGTGAAGGTTTGCCTGTAGACTCACTCATGATGTTGCGGCACCCTTTACGCCAGAGAACCTCTGGTTTGGATCGACCACCGGAAAATGACGAGTGGCGGTAGCCACTGACTGGGCATGTTCCTGCATGGAAACCACTCGATACTGGTGCGTGAGCAGTGCAATCACTTGACTCAGGGTCTTTAACTTTGTATGGCTGGGCAAACTCATCCCTGGAAAGAATGCCAGTGCTGGGACATCTTCACAACCTAAAAAGTCGAGGGGGTGTAGCAACAGCGAAGGCTGAGTGCCTGTGAGTTTACAGAGGGCTAGCGCTAACCGAAAGTAGAACAGCGCTAGTGAGCGCGAGAAGACACTGAGATACAGTACATAGCTAAAGTGAATAGGGATTTTGAAAATCGGTAGGGTAGAGACAGGGATTTCCATGAGCTGACGCTGCTCCATTGCCCAACGATAGGGCTTAAGCGGTTGGAATCCATCCTTAAAACTGCCGAATAAAGCCTTACGCTTTTCTTTTTCGGCTTTGCTTAGCTTAGTCGTCATAAAGTAGTAAGCCCGTGCCAAAGGCCCTAAGAACGTCGGAAAGGTAGAAGCATCATACTGATAGCCACGCCGTGCCAGCACCCGCAATACCGCCGCAGAACAGCTATAGCCAGGACCACGGAAGCCAATGGTTTGCTGCCCCGTCACCTGTTTTAGAATCTCCTCAGCTTGGGTAATTTCGGCCTCAATTTCGGATTCAGAGTACAGGTGCAGCCAAGACTCGTGCTTAAAGGAGTGGTTGCCAATTTCGTGGCCTGCGGCGGCGATCGCCCTAATCACCGCCTGATTTTTCTCTAACGCCGCATCCTGACCCACAATAAAAAACGTAATGGTGAGGTTGCGCTCCTTCAAAAACGCCAGCACACGAGGCACCACCACATCTAAGTAAGATGGGAAACTTTCCCAACCTGCATCGCCGTGGATCTTCATATAAGACCACTGGTTATCGAGATCGAGCGAAAGACTTGCAATGGGTTTAGGGCGAGGCATGACTACTGCTTTTGTAAGAGAATCCAAAACAAATCTTCAGCAGGGTAGGGGATGCGCCAGTGGTCTGGGAGGAGGGCAATCGCCTTCAGCAATAGCTTACCCATAGGCAGATGCTGTAGCTTGTAACGCAGCAAAGACTTAGCATGGGCGCTCTTAATAAACTTAGCAGGGCGACCGCGATCAACTTCCTTGAACCCGTATTGGGCTGCAAACTGAGCAAGGCTATTAGGGCTAAACCAGTGTAAAACGCTGGGAGGGCTGTACTCATGCCAATGAACGCCGAGCAGTTTCGCCATCCAGCTTTTGTAGTTCCAGGTTTCAATCAGCCAAAAACCGCCGGAGTGGGTGTGCTGACTGGCGATCGCAAACGCCTGCTGAAGGTCAGAAAAGTGCGCCACCACCTGAATCATCGTCACCAAGTCAAAGGTTTCTGTCCCTTGCAGTTGCTCGAGCGTCCCCGCCTGAACGGGAAGGTTTAAGGTTTGCTGAGCATAGTGAACCATTGTAGGGTTTGGCTCAATGCCTTGCCCTTGCCAGCCCTCTTCACAAAAGCCCTGCAAAATAAACCCAGCGGCACAGCCTACATCTAACATCTTGCCCGTTGCCCTGTAGCGATTCAGCAGCTTTGCATAGCGGCGACCGTGCTGCTGTAAAAGGTCTGCCTCTGCCAAGTAGTCTGGATAGCCTGCACCACCCCCGTTAAAGTAGGCATCTCCATAAACCGTTGCAGCATGATCAGGGGGAACGAGTAGCTCAGTAAACCGATGCCCACAGCTACCGCAATCTCGAATCCAGTAGCCATGCTGCTGATGCCAACGCTGACTCGCTTGCCCACACAGCGGACAAGAAAAGTCTGTTGAATCAACCTCAATTTTTTGCCGCGATTGAATCATAGGGCTAAGGCTCAGCGGCTGGTTTAGAGAGAAGCATTGCCGCAGACTGCTCTGCAAGCTGAACCGTTTCGTTGACGTTGAGGGTGCCGTTGAGGATATGAGCCGAGTTGATAATATGTAGCCCTGGAATGGAGGTTTGCATGGGCGGTAAATGCTGAGAATAGTTGAGGGTAGGTACTGCCACCACATACTTCACTCGCGACACCTGGAAACTCAGTACGTCACTGCGCTGAAAGTGAGGATACATCCGCTCTAATGCCTGGATAAACGTTTCTTGCAGGTCTTCTTCAGAGCGTTCTAATGCGGAATCCTCCGACGGAACATATTTAGGGAGATAGATGAGCGATCGCCCTCCAAACGCTTCGGGCTTTACTAAGGTTGTCATCTCAATCACCCCCGTAAAGGGTACCCAATCATCGGTAATGTTGGTGACATAGTAGTTTGAGAGCGGCTGCTTCAGCAGCACAGAGGCACACAAAATGCCTTGGTATTGAACGCCTTTAAGAAGAGCCTTCTCTTGGTCAGAAAGCTGTGGACAAAGCTGGGCGGCTATGGGTGCAGCGGTGGTCAGAATGACCCGATCAAAGGCAGCAACTTTGCCGCTGTGAAACTGAAGGCTAAGCTGACCCGATGCGGTTTGCTCTACTTGGGTAAGGCGATCGCCCAGCGCCACCGTAACTCCTATCTCTGCCAGCACTTCCCCAAAGCGCTTGAGAATGCGAGCATAACCGCCTGGTAAATAGCCAAACAGCTCTTTTTTAAGCCCCGTCCGCCGCGCGGCATAGAGCCGTGCAATCGTAGACCAAATAAATGAAGCCGACGCAATTTTGTAGTTTTCGCCGAGTTTGGCGCGCAGTAAGGGTAGCCAAAACTTTTGGAAAGTGCGATCGCCCGACCACCGCTTCAGCCAAGTCGTGACGGGAATTTTTTCCAGACGCTTCCAATTTTTGATCCGAGCGCCGTACAGAATCGTAAAGCCCAGTCGCAGTTTATCAATCAGGCGCAAGGGCGGGAACTGAAGAAACTCGATTGCATTAGACACCGAGTACAGCTTGCCCCCTGCGTAGACCCCTGTTTTGGTTTCAACCCACTCCATATCCTGCTCTAGGTTCAGCTCACAGAGAAGCGATCGCAACGTCAGATCTGAGAGCAGCGTGACGTGATAGTGT
>JBGSVR010000128.1:0-12216 GCA_041752855.1 Thermosynechococcaceae cyanobacterium | reverse complement strand
ATTGCTACGACAAAAGTAAGCTTTCAGAAGTTCAAGGGGATTTCGCCAACAGCATCAGAAATCCATAGAGTGCCGCAGAGCAAGGGTTACGGGCGGCACCTATTTTTTTACGCTGGTGACGCATCATCGGCGATCGCCTTTGTGTAAGCCTCATTCTATATAATTTTCTCAAACGGTCTTTCTGGTCTGCGATGCAGAATCATTGTGGGGCATGGGTTTCGTCCCTCAACCCAGCCTACTATTATTACAAGAAATAAGCTAAGTAGAACCACAAATATCATTACGGATACTACCGTCTGGCATAGTCGTATGGTAAAAAGTACAATTCTTGAAGGCAACTTGGTTAATATCAGCTCCATTCAAATTCGCATAGGTTAGATTTACCCAATCCCACTTGCCACTCAAACTGGCACTGCTCAAATTGGCTCTAAGCATTTGAACATCATCTAAGACGGTATCTTGAAGATTAGTTCCACTCAAGTCAGCTTCCCAGAAGCGTACGATCTCGATTACGGAGTTGCTAAAATTGGAATAGGTGAGACTTGCTCCGATCATATTTACTTCATCCAAGATTGCATTACTCAAGTTAGCTTGAATCATGAGGGCTTTCTCAAAAGTCATATCTCGCAAGGTGACTCCCTCCAGGTTGGCTTTGCTCAAATCTGTTCTTTCCAACCCACTCCCTTCGATATAAGAGTCCCTCAAATCAATACCGTTCAGAGAAGCACCAGTCAAATCAACTCCTCTCAAATCAACCCTACTGAAATCTCTTTCCCCAGCAGCATAGCGTTGCAATAGTTCCTCAGCAGTCATATCTTCAGCCTCTAAAACGCAACCATCCTAACCTTTAATTTTAGTGAACGATCTTTGGAGGTCTATTCCTGAAGGTCGTCGTACATTTTCTCTAAAGACTGCTGCTGAGTTTTCCGAGAGGTTCGACGGTAGCGTTTGAATTCGAGCATTGGTTCGTCATTATCAGTCCCCATGCGGTTTGTTTTTCGCTTCGTGCGGGCTTCAGGGTTACGGGTTTGATGGCGCTCAGTTTGAGCGGCAATCACCTCATCTAGAAAGCCTAAATAGTCGCCGTAGCGTTCCCAGTCTCCACTCACCGCACAGTTGGGTTCGTCTCGGTGTAGGCAATCTGTAAATTGACAGGTGTGGGTAGCTAAACGCGATCGCCCCTCTGGGAAATGGTGAATCAGCTCTTCTGGCAAACAGTGAATCGTAGGCTGACTAAATCCTGGCGTATCCGCAAAAAGGCCGCCGTTTGGCAGCTCAAAAAGCTCAACGTGGCGCGTCGTGTGTTTGCCCTTGCGCCAATGCTCTGAAATTTCGCCCACGCGCAGGGTGAGATCCGGTGCCAGGGTATTGATCAGACTAGATTTACCGACCCCCGATGGCCCCGCTAAAACCGTAATCTTATCCTGAAGCTCTTGCCGGATAGACTCAATGCCAATTCCTGTTTGAATGCTGAGGGGGATTGAAGTATAGCCCCAAGAGAGAAGGCGATCGCACCAATCTTTCTGCTCCTCAATCGGGACCAAATCGGCCTTACTCAAGCCAATCAAAATCTTGAGCCGCGTCCCTTCGATCGCCACCAAAAATCGACTGAGCTGATACACATCAATCACAGGGTCTGCCATCGCAAACACCAGCAGCACCTGATCCGCATTGGCAATGGGAGGGCGTTCTAGTTCGCTGCGGCGTGGTAATACCTCAGAAATTGCGCCCCGCTGACCTTGCCAGTCGGGTTCTGCAATGACAACGCGATCGCCCACCATCACCTGCTGCCCCATCTTTTTAAGACGGGCACGACGGGTGCAGAGAAGTTCAGCTTGGGCTAAAGGTAACTCAGCTTGATCGAGCTGGACACGATAAAAGTTGGCCTGCACCGCAATCACCGTCCCAACAATGGGCTGATGATTAACCATAACCGTCATAGAGACGGAGTGGAAGAAGCCTCAACCGCGCGCACCTGAAGCACAAAAAAGTCAGTCTTGTCTTCTAGTCGCTCAATCTTGTAGCCAGCCATCACTAAACTGTCGGGCACCTGCTCAATCGGCTCCCCAGGGTCAAGCCAAACCTCCAGCAGCGATCCGGGCTGCATCTGCTGAAGCTTCAGCTTGGTTCGCACAAAGTTGAGAGGGCAAGGTGTCCCCCGTAAATCGATCTTTGCATCCGGCATGAGCGCAGTAAATTCACTCATCGTCCACCAAAGAGTCCGCCTAAAAAGCCCTCAACATTTCCACCCTTCCCCGTCCGCTCTCCCCTGACTTGGGCAAGCTTCTCTAATAGCTCTCGTTCCTCCGCAGAAACGCGCGTCGGAATTTCAACCGAGACGGTAATCAGATGATTGCCTCGGCTCACAGGGTTGCCAAGCTTGGGCACCCCGTGACTTTCTAGCGTTAAGACCGTTCCAGGCTGGATTCCCGCTGGGATGGTCAATGCTTCCTCTCCTTCTACCGTTTTGACGGCGAGTTCAGAGCCTAAAATCGCCTGTAAGTAGCTGATTTTAAGATCAGACAAAACATTAATTCCGTCCCGACGGAACTCAGGATCCTCTTGGACAAACAGATAAACGTATAGATCTCCCGTTGGACCATTGCGCTCTCCAGCATCGCCCTCATTTGAAACCCGCAGACGTGTCCCCGTATCAACACCTGGTGGAACCGTAATTTTGAGCTTTTTAGGAACCTGATTCTGTCCCTTTCCGCCGCAGCTATCGCACTTTTCTGAAATGGTCTGTCCCGTTCCATTACAGGTGGGACAAACCGATACTTGGGTAAAGCTGCCAAAGGGCGTTCGGGTCGCTCTTCTGACCTGACCACCGCCCTGGCAGGTGCCACAGGTTTGAGGACGTGTTCCTGGCTTAGCACCCGAACCTTGACAGGTCGTGCAGTTTTCTAAGTGCGTGATGCGAATCTGCTTTTCTCCGCCAAAAATTGCCTCACGAAATTCTAGCTTGAGATCAAAGCGAAGGTCATCCCCACGGGTTGGAGCTGTGCGGCGGCGACCACTTTGGCCTGCCGCACCCCCGCCGCCAAACCCACCAAAAAAGCTCTCAAAAATATCGGCAATACCGCCCATATCCGAGAAATCTTGATAGCCGCCAGCACCCGCGCTAGCGCTGACGCCCGCTTCGCCAAAGCGGTCATAGCGCGCCCGCATTTCTGGTTCAGACAGCGCCTCATAGGCCGTATTGATCTCTTTAAAGCGATCTTCAGCTTCCGGCGCTTTATTGACATCAGGGTGATATTTACGAGCCAAGCGACGATAAGCCTGCTTTAGCTCATCAGCATCTGCGTTTCGAGCAACGCCTAAAATTTCATAGTAGTCACGAGCCATGGGTTGCAGGGTTTGGTACAGCGCTAACGATAAGTGACAATCTTTTCTAGTCTACGACTTCATAGTCTGTAATGATCGTTTCATCAATGTCTGGTCCGACAAACGTACTTTCGCTGTCAATATCCGACCAGCTTAAATCTCCTCCAGAGTCTGAATTTGTGACGTCAGCAATAGACCGCCCTGTAAAGGTATTTGCAGTTCCTCTGTCTGGAGCAGCATTCTGATACACGAGTGAACCAATCTGGAGCAAAAGTGCCTGAAGCTGGTCAGTTTTTTGCCGCAGCATCTCAGGCGTAAGATCAGGCTGCCCAGCAATGACCTTGATCTCGTCAATCAGCGCTACGGCACTCTTCTGAAGATCGCTATTCACGCGAGAGCCATTTTCGCGAATCGTTGATGTGTAGCTGTAGATGAGGCTGTCTACGTTATTTCTAAGCTGGGCAATCTCCTGCTGCTTGCGATCATAGTCAGAGTAAATCTGAGCTTCTTGCCGCATTCGCTCTACTTCGAGTGTGCTGAGACCACCCGTGTTAGAAATACGGATGCTTTGCTTATGCCCCGTCCCTTTATCTTGTGCAAACACGTTCAAAATTCCGTTCGCATCAATATCAAAGGTCACTTCAATTTGAGGCACCCCACGCGGTGCAGGCGGAATGCCCGTTAGTTCAAATTTCCCCAAACATTTGTTGTCTTTTACCATCGCCCGCTCACCTTGAAAGACCTGGATTTCAACAGAGGTCTGTCCATCGGTTGCCGTTGAGAACCCCTGAGAGCGACTGGTCGGTAAGGTTGTGTTTCGATCAATAATGCGCGTGAAAACGCCCCCTAAAGTTTCAATCCCTAAAGATAAGGGCGTCACGTCGAGCAGCAGCAAATCCTTTACTTCGCCGCCTAACACCCCAGCCTGAAGCGCCGCACCCAATGCCACAGATTCATCGGGGTTCACAGAGCGATCAGGAGATTTCCCTCCAAAAAAACGCTTCACGGCCTCTTGAACTGCTGGAATCCGGGTGGAGCCGCCGACTAAGATAATGCGCTCAATTGCCCCTGGTTCAGAGGCACAATCTTTCAGAGCCTGTTCAATAGGTTCGATGGTCGAGTCTACTAGGGGCTTTACCAGTTCTTCAAATTTTGCACGGGTTAAATCCATCTCTAGGTGCTTTGGCCCAGATTCATCTGCGGTAATAAACGGCAAATTAATGGAGGTTGTAATGGTGCTAGACAGCTCAATCTTGGCTTTCTCCGCTGCTTCACGCAGCCGCTGGAGCGCCATTTTATCTTTCGATAGGTCAATATGCTCTTGGTCTTGAAAGTTGGCAATCATCCAGCGCAGAATAGCTTCATCAAAGTCGTCGCCGCCGAGATGGTTGTTGCCAGAGGTCGCTTTGACTTCAAAAATGCCGTCACCCATTTGCAGGATGGAGACATCGAAGGTTCCACCCCCTAAGTCAAAGACCAAAATTCGCTGTTCTTGGTCTTGCTTATCTAGCCCGTAGGATAGGGCGGCGGCGGTTGGCTCATTGATGATGCGCAAGACCTCTAAACCTGCAATGGTGCCCGAGTCTTTGGTGGCCTGTCGTTGGGCGTCACTAAAGTAGGCGGGCACCGTGATGACCGCTTGCGTAACGGCTTCTCCTAGGTAGGCTTCAGCATCTTGCTTGAGCTTTTGCAAAACCATTGCCGAAATTTCTTGCGGCGTATAGGCTTTACCGCGAATGGAAACGTCTACCGTATCATCTCGCCCAGCCACGCAGTCGTAGGAAACACGCGATCGCTCAGTGTTTGTTTCTTGCCAACGTCGCCCAATAAAGCGTTTAATGCTGAAAATTGTATTTTCAGCATTCGTAACGGCCTGTCGTTTTGCAAGTTGGCCTACGAGACGTTCGCCGGATCGCCCAAATCCAACAATGCTAGGAGTTGTGCGCCCGCCTTCGGCATTGGGAATGACCACAGGCTGACCTCCCTCCAAAACAGCCACGCAGCTGTTTGTTGTCCCTAAATCAATCCCAATAACTTTTCCCATAGCCTAATGCAAACAAATAGAGAATATGCGAGAAATAACGGTTATGACGCCTTTCGGCGTTGAGTCAAGCGTTAACCAAGATGCTTTATGAACGTTGTGCTGCGCTTCAGAATTATTCTGACGCCACTTCAGAAGATTCTTCTGCTGTAACTTCAGCATCCTCCGGTAAGGACGCAACTTTTACCAAAGCATGTCTTAGCACAAGCTCCCCCAATAAATAGCCTCGGCGTAGCTCCTCAATCACCGTTCCTTCAGGGTGTTCATGGGTTGGCTCGCGCATAATCGCGTCATGGAAGTTTGGATCGAAGGGCTGCCCTTCAACCCGCATCGGCGAAACCCCAATTCTTTTCAGGCAGTCTACAAGCTGTTTATAAACACCTTGATAGCTCTTGTGAATATTCACCTCTTCTTCAGTCTGAGGCTTAAGATGAGTTCTCGCCCGCTCAAAGCTGTCGATGACGGGGAGCAGTTCGCTAATGGCATCTCGCTTAACTCGAAGCTCAATCTCGCCTTTCTCTCGCTCGGTTCGCTTGCGGAAATTGTCGAAATCCGCAGCAATGCGTACACATTGATTAGTACGCTCCTCTACCTGAAGGCTTAAGGACTCTACCTCAGTTGCAAGCTGCGTCAGTGCATCTGGCTCGTTTTCTAAAGCAGCGTCTGCGGTTTCAAAATCTGCTTCGGCTTGAACATCAGCAGCATTCTCCTCTTGAGTTGCCACTGATGTATCAGTCTCCACTGATGAAGATATCGCCTGATCGGTAGTGTCGTGACTCACGCTAGGTTCAGAATGATCGGTATTCATCGCTGTATCACTATCCATAAGCTGATCTGTTTCGATTTTGTTAGCATCCTCGCTCATCACAGGTTCAGTGTGTTGAATCGTTTCGGATTGGTCGGTACTCATGATCTAAAGGTTTCTTAGCCTTGGAGTGGATCTCACTTAAACTATTCCTACAGTCATCCGGACTATTACTAAGTCCAGGATGTGTAGGCAATAAGTTTAGGTGTATGTTTTGAATGTGCATGTTTAATAAGACTGTTAAACCCCATTCATACTCTCTCTACAATAACGAAAGAGCAGTGATTATAAAGGTTTAAGCCTCAGTTTAGCACTGATGACACCTTTGGTTGGGTGGCACGCGGTTGCTTCTCCTGGGTAATATAGCCTGATCAATCTGTATGTTGTGATAGGGATATTTCGCCTTGAACTGGGGTGAATTTTCACTCTCTCGTTTATTCTTCCCCAATTCGTCAGAATTATTCCAATGACATTTTGCTAAAAAGAGACTTGGAAATGGGAACGATTAGAAGGACTGCAATTTATGCGCTTTTTTGACACACTTTTTTCTTCCCGCTTTTTGCAGTCTTGCTTTAGAGCCTTAGAATATCCCCTAACCATTACATTGCGTCTCTATTTGAGATTTTAGTTGGAGCCTTATGGTCAACTCTTCTTCGCGGCGTGCCCTCATTACTCGACAGAGCTTTTCTCCATTTGGGAATAAGCTGATTCAGACTGGATACATTGATCAAGAACAGATGCTTCAGGCTTCTGTAGAAAGCCGCCAGTCGGGCAAGTCGCTGGTTGAAGTGCTTCAGGGGCTAACGGGTCGGCCACTGCCGCCAGATCTATTGCGTCAGTATAAACAGCAGCAGCTGTTTGAACTCAAAATTATTTACGGTATTGACTCTCTTGACCCAGAAGTCAATCAAATTCCCACCGATCAGGTGGGCGATCTAATTGACCGCTATATTCCTCTTGATGTTTGCCGAACCTATGAACTGATTCCCATTAGCCTTAATCAGGATGACGATCCATCCACGATGCTGGTGGCAATGGTCAACCCTGACAACCTAGAAGCGCAAGATCGCATCAATCGGTTTCTGCGCCCTGAAAGTATTGTGCTGCGTCGAATGGTGATTGCGGCGGATGACTATCAGCAGTTGATTCAGCGTTACCTAGACGAAAATGCCGCACGGCGCGCTAAGGTCGAAGCAGATCAGCTCACGAATATTGATCTGGCGGAAGATCTTGAAAGTATTGGTGGATTTGAAGAGCTATCCATTGATGAAGGCGAAACGGATTTAGGTAATGCCCTTCAGGAGGCAGAAACAGCACCTATTATTACGCTGGTGAATAAGGTACTAGCAAAAGCCCTTCAGGAAGGGGTTTCGGATATTCACATTGAGCCTCAAGAGGAAAGTCTACGAATTCGGTTTCGCAAAGATGGGGTGTTGGGGTATGCATTCCCTCCCCTGCCACGAAAAATCATTTCGGCGGTCATTTCGCGGTTCAAAATTATTGCTGAATTAGACATTGCAGAGCGACGTCAGCCCCAGGATGGTCGGATTCGGCGTCTATTTCAGGGTCGAAAAGTAGATTTTCGGGTCAGTACGCTGCCGAGTCGCTTTGGAGAAAAGGTCGTTCTGCGGATTCTGGACAATTCTTCAACGCAGCTGGGTCTCGATAAACTCATTACCGATCCAGAAAGTTTAGAAATTGTTCGAGACATGGTCAGCCGCCCCTTTGGGCTGGTTCTGGTTACAGGGCCGACAGGTTCTGGGAAAACGACGACGCTGTACTCTGCACTCGCTGAATGTAATGATCCAGGCAAAAATATTAGTACGGCGGAAGATCCCATTGAGTATACGCTGCCTGGATTGACCCAGGTGCAGGTCATTCGGGACAAGGGAATGGATTTTGCCTCCATTCTGCGCGCGTTTCTACGGCAGGATCCTGACGTGATTCTGGTGGGTGAGACTCGTGATAAAGAGACGGCTAAGACGGCAATTGAGGCGGCGTTAACGGGTCACTTGGTTTTGACAACGCTGCACACCAATGATGCGGCTAGTGCGATCGCCCGTCTATCCGAAATGGACGTTGAGCCATTCATGGTTTCGGCTTCTTTAATTGGTGTGGTTGCCCAGCGACTGGTGCGTCGCGTCTGCACCGAGTGTAGAATACCCTACCAGCCTTCACCGACTGACCTCTCTCGCTTCGGCCTGTCTGCATCCGCAGGCACAGAGATTACGTTTTACCGTGCCAATACCCTCTCACCCGATGAAATTCAGGCGAGTCGCTCGGTTTGCTCAAAATGTAATGGCATTGGCTACAAGGGTCGCGTCGGGGTCTATGAGATTATGCGCATTACCGAAACGCTTCAGAGTTTTATTACAGAAGGCGCACCCACGGAGCGAATTAAAGAAGTGGCCGTTGAGGAAGGCATGATAACGCTTCTGTCCTACAGTCTCAACTTAGTCAAACGCGGCGAAACAACCCTTGATGAAGTCGAGCGCGTCACCTTTACAGACTCTGGATTAGAAGCGGAGCTAAAGGCGCGGCGCAAGACCTCTCTTACCTGTCGCGTTTGCAGTGCAGACGTTAAGCAGGAGTGGCTTGATTGCCCGTATTGCATGACGCCTCGATTTGAAGAATAGCGCGACCCCAAAGGGTCTATTGACAACTTAACGGCACAACTGGGGATTTTACGTTCATGGAATACATGATTGAAGACTTGATGGAAGAAGTGGTGGAGCGGGGCGGTTCTGACCTCCACGTTTCGGCTGGGCTACCGCCCTACATTCGAGTTAACGGAAAGCTAACGCCCACAGATCGCGATCCGCTGTCGGCGGAGCAGTGCCAAAGGCTGATCTTTAGTATGCTCAACAATACCCAGCGCAAAAATCTAGAGCAAAACTGGGAGCTAGACTGCTCTTACGGCGTTCGGGGTTTGGCACGTTTTCGGGTCAATGTCTATAAAGATCGCGGCACCTATGCGGCGGCCTTACGGGCGCTTAGCTCTAAAATCCCCACCATCGAAACCCTGGGTCTACCGAACATTGTGCGGGAAATGTCGGAAAAGCCACGGGGCTTGATTTTGGTTACAGGGCCGACCGGTTCTGGGAAGTCTACGACCCTGGCTTCGATGATTAACAATATTAACGTGACCCGAGCGGAACACATTTTAACCATTGAAGACCCCATTGAGTTTGTCTATGAACCCGTCAAGAGCGTGATCCATCAACGTCAGGTGGGAGAAGACACGCGCAGTTTCTCTAATGCGCTACGGGCTGCACTGCGCGAAGACCCAGATGTGGTGCTTGTGGGTGAGTTACGAGATTTAGAAACCATTCAGCTTGCTATTACCGCCGCAGAAACGGGTCACTTGGTGTTTGGGACGCTCCACACCAGCTCTGCGTCTCAAACCGTAGACCGGATGGTGGATGTGTTTCCTCCAGAGCAGCAGACCCAGGTGCGCGTTCAGCTCTCAGGCTCTTTGGTTGCGGTGTTTAGCCAGACGCTGGTGCCTCGCAAGAATGTAAAGCCGGGTGAGTATGGCCGAACCCTCGCTCAAGAAATTATGGTGGTCACGCCGGCGATCGCCAACCTAATCCGCGAAGGCAAAACGGCACAGATTTACTCCGCTATTCAAACAGGAGGCAAACTCGGCATGATTACGCTAGAGAAGGTTTTAGCTGAGCTATATCGTGCGGGCACCATTTCCTTCGAGTCTGCCGTCTCCAAAACGTCTCGACCTGATGAGCTACAGCGATTGATGGGGGCAGGCCCTGTTGGAGGAAATGAGATGGCTGGCGCAAACCTTCGCCGACATTAGCGTTTAGCGGAACGAAAGGCTCCACTTTGTTTTAAATTCAACCCCAAATTTTTTGTCATTCCTACTTTCCAAAATTTCCTCTCTTACATCTGTTTTGTTGATAAGCGCTAAGAGTATTTAGATATGCCTACCTACGTTGTTCGTGCCAAAAATTCTGTTGGAAAAAGCAGTAGTCAAAAAGTTACTGCAAACTCTCTCAAGGAGGCCCGCACGACCATCCAGCGTCAGGGGCTTCAGGTTACGGATGTTAAAGAAGACCAGGGTCTTAAGATTGACGGCAATTTTGAGCTTAACCTAGATTTTTTAGGCTCCATTAAGGTCAAAGATAAAGCGATCTTTTCGCGGCAGTTTGCGGCGCTTGTTAACGCTGGCGTTGCGATGGTACGCGGTCTTGGCGTCATGGCAGACCAATGTACCAATCCAAAGCTTAAGAAAGTTTTGCTTCAGGTCAATGCGGATGTGCAGCAGGGCATGAGTCTGTCAGAAGCCATGCGATCGCATCCCGAAGCATTTGATGAGCTATACGTCGCCATGATTCAGGCAGGGGAAACGGGCGGGGTATTGGACGAAACGCTCAATCGACTCTCCAAGCTCCTAGAAGATCAAACCCGACTAAACAATCAGATTAAGTCTGCTTTGGCCTACCCAGTAGTCGTAACCTTCATTGCAGTCACGATTTTCTTTGGCATGGTGATTTTCTTGATTCCAGTCTTTGACGGGATCTTTAAGCAGCTTGGAGGTCAACTGCCCGCCTTCACGCAACTGCTTGTAAACCTGAGCGTCTTTTTACGAACGCCGCAGTATGCGATTACCTTTATCGTCTTTATTGGGGGAGGCATTTTTGGTCTTAAGCAATACTACAAAACCCGTACAGGTCGCGAAACCATTGACCGACTTTCTCTAAAGGTTCCTCTCTTTGGCGACCTAATTCAAAAAACGGCTGTAGCTCGATTTTGCCGAACCTTTGGGTCTTTGTCTCGTTCTGGCGTACCGATTCTACAGGCGTTAGAAATTGTGCGAGACACCGCAGGCAACCAAATTATCTCTAATGCGGTGGATGAAGCCCGTCGAGAAGTTCAAGGCGGTGGAATGCTTAGTTTGGCCTTACAGAGAGAAAAAGTCTTTCCGGTGTTGGCAACCCAGATGATTAACGTTGGGGAAGAAACAGGGGAAATCGATAAGATGCTCATGAAGGTCGCAGATTTCTACGAGGACGAGGTAGAGCAAGCCGTCAAAGCCATGACGAGCATTATGGAACCCATTATGATCGTACTGCTCGGGGGCATGGTTGGGTCTATCCTCGTGGCAATGTATCTCCCCATGTTCCAAGTCTTTGAACTGGTTAAGTAGGCAAATCAGTCGCTTCTGCAAACTATCCTCAAGAGATGGCCTTAATCATTAGCCTAGCTATTGGCATCACTGGATGCTTACAATAACAACCATGTATTGAGATGGGCTGCTGTGACTCAGGATCCGTTTGGGCATAATCCACCAGCGCGCTTTACCAAGCGTTTAGGGACTATCCCCACCTATTATGAGCTGCTAGATCTGCCTTGCTCTGCAACGGCGGATCAGGTTCGTAGAGCCTATCGAAGTAAAAGCAAACTCTATCATCCTGACACGACTGCTTTACCGCCAGAAGTCGCAGGCCAAAAGTTTCGGGAGCTAAAGGACGCTTATGCAGTCTTAAATAATCCTGAGCGCCGTGCAGCTTACGATACGGGACAGCAGGCAGAATTGAGTTCTGCTCAACGTTATGAATCGGGTTCTCAAGATAGTCGGTTTAGGGCTTCAGCCTCGGCCTACTTAGATCCGAAAGAACGGTCTTTATCGCCGGGTGAGATTTTTGCGGTATTCCTTTTGGGCATCACGTTTTTAATTTGCCTTGTGCTAGCCATTATCTTAGGCATTGCGAGGGGCGAGATGGTTGTTCAAACGGCTTCCCCCACAAACCTTTCTCTAAAATCACCGTTGTTAAAAGAACAGCAGCTTAAAATATCTGTTAGGACGCAACGGTCAGACCTCAATACAGCCGACCGTAAGATTAAGACTTAGCATTGATTGAACAAACCCACTGATTGAACGCATACCCAGAGCATTAGCGAGCATGAATTCTTCTTTACCCATTCCCGAAACCCCGCTCTACAACCACACACTGCCAGACATTGAGGAATGGTTGAGGGCGCGAGGCTGTGAGCGAGACGTTGAGCAACTTCATCTTTGGCATCTGAC
>JBGSVR010000127.1:0-2444 GCA_041752855.1 Thermosynechococcaceae cyanobacterium | reverse complement strand
CCGCAGCAGCGGAGCCGTCTATGCCGCCAGCCTCGCCATGTATGCCAAAACCGACGATGCTGGGCAAGAGCGCGCCCCTAACCTGATGGAGTGGGAAACGCTCTTAAAAACTGGCACATTGTCAGGACCAAGAGATAAAGCGCCCACATTACCCAAACCAGGCGGCAACCTCATCTACGGACGGGTTGCAGGTGTCGCCAAAGGCAGTCGATGGAATGCCCAGCTTACCGATTTGGGCACCCCTTCACAGATACTTACCATTCCAAAGGTGGGAGAAGCCTTTTCGTACCCTTTAAGCACCCTGCCTAGGGGCACCTTTGGAACAGAGCAAATTCAGAGTGCGCCTATGATAGAGCGCTATCCAGATACGGCCTATGCCGCTCACGGTAACTATGGCGTGGAGTACAATCTCACGCTTCCTTTATACAACCCGACAGACGGCTCACAAAAGGTCGTCGTGATGCTCCAAACGCCGATTAAAGCCGATGCAAAGCCAACGGAGCTAACGTTTTTTGAGGTGCCCCCAAAGCGCGTCTTTTTTAGAGGAACCGTGCGAGTGCGCTACAAAGACGATGCAGGAAATGCCCAGACTCGCTATGTCCAACTGGTGCAATTTCGGGGGCAGCGCGGCGAACCGCTGATAGAGCTTAATTTAGAGGCTAAAACATCTCGGTTAGTTCAGGTTGATTTTCTCTATCCGCCGGATGCAACGCCCCCTCAGGTCTTAACGGTACAAACCCTCAATCAGCCATGAGCTAAAAAAGAGCCTTGCCCAAACTTGGGCAAGGCTCTAAAAATTAAAGGTATAAATTAAAGGCCGATGTGCAAATGATCTTAAAAGTTCATTTCCGCAGCCTGAACTTTCTCGACCTGCTTTTTCTTCAGAACCAGCATGATCTGAGACAGCATGATGGCGGCAAAGAAGGCCATCAGCCACTTCACTCGCGTTGGGTTTTGGAGCACAATTTCAATGTCATGCTGACCAAATCCACCGACATTGGGGTTATCGGTCAGCGCTTCGCCTTCTTTAATCTGCTGCCCTTTGCTTACGAGTAGGCTAGGCCCAGCAGGAATGGTTTCTGTGACTTTTTGTCCGTCCGTTGCGGCGATCGTGACCAAATGGGCACCTGCATCACCGTCAGCAATATCGGTAATAACGCCAGAGGCAGAAGCATTAAAGACGTTGTTGTTAGACTTGTCGCCAGTGGGATAGACCTGACCACGACCTCGGTTGCCGCCGACGTTAATCAGGTATTTACCAAAGTGGACGTTTTTATCAGTGCTAGGGTCTGGGGACAGGATGGGAAAAACAATTTCTTGGTGGTCTTCACCAGGCAAGGGGCCGACCACTAAGATATTGTCTCGTTCGGCACTGTAGGGTTGAAAGTAAACGCCGCTGGTTTTTTCTTTCATTTCTTCGGACAGCCGTTCGGGGGGAGCCAACTTAAAGCCTGGTGGCAAAATGAGGGCAGCACCCACATTCATTGCTCCTTTTTCGCCATTCCCTAGAACCTGCTGTACAGCAGTGTCGTAGGGAATCTTTACAACGGCTTCAAATACCGTATTGGGCAGTACAGACTGAGGTACCTCAATTTCTGTAGGCTTTTGAGCAAGGTGACAGTTGGCGCAAACAATACGTCCCGTCGCTTCCCGTGGGTTCTCGTAGGCTTGCTGTGCAAAGACTGGGTAGGCTTGGGCGATAGAGGGTAGCGCCAAATTCCCCAACAGAAGAATGCCCAACATCGCTAAGAGTTGAGCTGATTTCTGGGTGATTTTAGAAAGCAGCGTAAATCTTGAAAATAAAGTTCGCTTCATTATGGTTCAGGGGGTGCAATGCGAGACAGTGGAAATGCAGAAGGGATTGAGACGAGCCGTAATGCTAGCTCCACCAAGGGGCTTTATCGGTACGGAAATCTGTTTCAGTCCAAGTTGTAAAGACCAGCTTGTCGTCTTCGCTGACGGCAGCGTGCGCCAACGGCAGGGAGAGGGGCGCGGGACCACGCACGACTTTGCCCGTGTTGTCATACTGCGACCCGTGGCAGGGACAAATAAATCGGTTTTGCCCCGCATTCCAAGGCACAACGCAGCCCAGGTGCGTACAAACGGCGTTAATGCCGTAGCTGGCAATGGTGCTGTCTTCTTGCACAATCACGTAGGTGGGGTCTCCCTTAAAGCCTTGGGCTAGGGAGTGGTCGCCCGCTGCGTGGCTTTTGAGATATTCAGTGACCACAATGTCATTGCCTAGGGCATCTTTGGCAATGAGTCCACCGCCAGCGCCGCCGCTAGAGGGCGGGATAAAATATTTCACAACGGGGTACAGGCCACCTAATGCCGTACCTGTGATTGCGCCAAAGGTCAAAAAGTTCATAAACTGACGACGACCCATATCGGGCACGTCAGGGGTTCCAGAGACTTGAGCCATGGTATACGTCGCTTCTAGTGAT
>JBGSVR010000126.1:0-5189 GCA_041752855.1 Thermosynechococcaceae cyanobacterium | reverse complement strand
AGGGCAAAATATGTCACGCTCAATCTGGATGGCTGGTGCTTTTGTTGTGGCGCTAGGGAGTTTATGTGCGGCAAACCGCAGTCCAGGGACTGATGCACCCCGCTCAAGGGCTATTCAAGGTTCACTCAGCTCCAACGCTCTAACGCTTGCGATGACGCCAATGACTGTCACTACTCAACAAGGGCAGCTTGTGGGAAGCGTTGATGGAGGGGCGATCGCATTTAAAGGAATCCCCTATGCAGCCGCACCCGTGGGGAATCTCCGCTGGCGTGAGCCACAGCCCGCTCCAGCATGGCAAGGGATTCGTAGGGCAACCACCTTCGGAAAGTCCTGCATCCAGCCCACCTTCAGCGCCTCCATTGAAGGGTCTGGCAGTAACGTTGGTTCCCAAAGCGAGGATTGTCTTTCCCTCAACGTGTGGACACCCCGTGTAAATCCATCCCCTAACCGCCCCGTCATGGTCTGGATTCACGGTGGTGCGTACGCAATTGGTTCTTCAAACTTACCGGTATGGAGTGGCGCACCCTTGGCAAATAAGGGGGCAGTCGTCGTTAACTTAAACTATCGGCTGGGGCAACTGGGGTTCTTTGCGCACCCAGCCCTAGAAAAAGAAAATCCTAGTGGGTCAGTCAATTTTGGACTGCTTGACCAGATTGCTGCCCTTAAATGGGTGAAGCAAAATATTGCAGCGTTTGGTGGCGACCCCAATAATGTGACCATTTTTGGTTCATCAGCGGGGGGGATGAGCGTCCTGTCACTCATGGCATCACCCTTAGCAAAAGGTCTGTTTCAAAAAGGGATTGCCCAAAGCCCCTATGGCTCTCCTGAGGTGAGCCGCGCCAACGCAGTTGAAATAGGCAGCAAAATTGCAAGTGCGGTGGGCTTGAGGGGTGCTGCCTCAACTCCAGCAGATTTGCGGGCAGTTCCAGCAGAGAAGTTTGGGCAACTGAAGAGTCTCGGGTTGTCAACCTCACCCGTTGCAATTAGCGGAGACTCGGTGCTACCAAAGCCGATTTTAAGCGCGTTTGAAAGCGGAGAGGAGGCGCGAGTGCCCCTGATAATTGGCAGCACTAGTAATGAAGCGAGCGTTGCGACAGCGTTTGGAATGGATCCAGCCGCGTTAGTTCAGCGTCTGGGAGTTTTGCGCGGCGCGATTGAGGTTCTCTACCCTGGGGTCAATGATGATAAAACCTTAGGGCTTCAGCTCATTCGAGATACAGTCTTTACTGCCCCAGGGCGTCGGTTCGCCGCGCTGCATGCGCGGTATGCCCCGACTTGGCGCTACTACTTTAGCTATGTGCCGACTGGCCTGCGATCGCAGTGGGCAGACGGTGTACCCCACGGCGGCGAAATTCCCTTTGTAATGAATACGGTGGATTTGGATCAGGCGATCGCAGGGAAGCTCACCAATGGCGATCGCACAATGGCAAAGCGAATCAGCAGCTACTGGTTTGAGTTTGCGCGGTCTAGCACTCCTGCACCCAGCCCCCTATGGCCGACCTACAGCCTAAACAACGACAAAACGCTAGCATTTGGCGAAAGAATAGCGGTTGAAACTAACTTCATGAAGGCACGCCTGGACGTTCTATCTAAGCTTTACGCCCAGATGTTTCCTGCCCCATAGCGCAGAAGATTTTGAGATGGGTTAAAGCGGCGATCGCAGACGACTAAATCTGCACCCAACTCAAGTCCATGCAATCTTCATCGCCTATTTTGGAAATGATCGACATAACGGCAATGGTGCTTTAAGGGCATAGCAAATGCCCATTCTTCGAGGCTTATCTGGCAACGAAATTCATTGTCTAGCATGCCAGGGGTAAACCCTTAGCGATTTTGTCCCTTATCTTAGACAGATCTGTTGCAACCTCTTAAAAAAAATTCCACCCTTGTCTTTCGATGACATCTTGTAGCTCAGACTCCAAGGATCCAAAAGCTGCTAGGGTGCGTAAGTGGCTGAAATCATCGATTAGTTCTGAAACTCGATGAGTGCGCTCACTTTCCGAAAACGTCCTAAGCCGCCTTGACGAAAGACCACTGGCTTGGCGAAGAAGCTCATATAAAACGTTTTTAGGATCAGGCTCATCTTCGAGTCTTCTTATGTCTGGAAGATTTAATGGGGTTTTTCCGTTTGGGTTGGATGCAGCTTTGCGCAAGGCAACACTGTCAAATAGCAACCATGCTTCTGTCATACGAACTGGTACTACGCAAACTGTCGGAACAGAAATAAGGGAAGCAGATTGAGTGACGGCGTTGCAAATTTCATTTATGCGAGTCTTGTGAGGATCTTTTTCTGCATCACGATGGATAAATAAAAGCTCACATGGGTATAAATCTAAACTTAATTTAATTCGCTTTTCAAATGTATTTCTTAATGACTTATCGAAGGGACGAAGATCTGCCCATTGCGGTTGGATAGCACAATCATTAAGATGAGTTTTTAATAACCAATTAAGGATAGGAATAAGTGCTCTATCTGAGCTACCGTCAGAGAGTAAAGTATAACGGAGTTCTATCATAGCTATTCACTCAAAAAGCCTGGAAGTAGGAGTTGAAGATCTTCTCTGTCTACGACTCGGCGTTTCTTGGATTTCACAGACTTTAATTTTTGATAATCCGTATTATAACCGTTGTTATCAAATTCCAAACCTTGACTAGAAACTGGGTTGAGATACGCAAGAAGCTTACCTTTTGAAATAATATTTACGTTATTAGGTTCTGGATCTTTGAGTTGCCGCCAAGTATCAGGTAAGTATCCAAAACAAACTCGCTTAAATCTTTGGCCTGAACGTACTGTTTCCCTTAATTCAGCCACCAGAAGGCTGTCTTCAGGTACTTGCATAACAACTGCTGGTGAATGAGTATTAATAATTACTTGGCGCAAAGGGTTATCCAATCCAATAGATTCATTTGTGTCGGTAGCAATATCTTGAAGGAGTTGCAGAATCTTTGGAATTCGCTCTGGATGAATTCCATTTTCTGGTTCTTCAAGACATAGAAGACCTTGTGCTTCTGGATCTAGCTCAATCACAGCTAATGCTAAAAAGCGCATTGTTCCGTCTGAAAGAGATTTTGCTGGATGGGACGTCCCGTCTCTACTTGTAACCATCAAAGTAAGAAGTTCGCGTCGATTATCCCGATCAACCCACACCTTATCAACATCATCAATCAGATTTGCTAATCGATTTGCAACCTCGTAATAAACTTGATTATCCTCTTCATTATCAGATTGTCCATTTTTAAGTCTTTCTAGTCTTGCAAGGTGATAAAGAGTTGCAGCTAAGTGAGAACCATCCGTTTCTAATTTAGTAGGTGCAGTGAATTCATCAGGTTGTCGCAAGGAAGAAGGTTCTAGTTGAAGTAGTTGCCATGATTGCATTTCTCGTCGAGCCATCAGAGCAGTTGGGCTTTCAGCAGCATTTGTAACAGATAAAACTGTCCGAGGAAGATTGATAGCTGACCGAGCTAGAGGTCTACCACTACTTCCACCGTCTTGGTGGAGTTTGATTACTCTACTTGGACCCTCCCCTTCTGTAGAAATAAAATATGGCACCCTCCGTTCACCCTGCACTGCTGTCTTTCGCCAGGTTTTTGCTGTGTGAGGAAACAATAAATGTTTGGCAGCATCTCCAAGATTAATATGAACTAATTCTTCTTTAAGAATTTCTAAAGCACCCAACGAACGAAGACTATTATCAGCACGATAAGCAAGATGAACAGAGTAACGTAAAAAAGTAATGCTTGCTTTTGCCTTTTGCCCTAGATCATCTACTCCCTCAAATGGAACAATCATCTCTGCTTCAAAAGACATTTCATTGGCATAAGTATTACCTACACGATGAAAGAGACTTCGCACGTCTCCTGTTTTCCCTTCTTCATCTCGAACAGATAAAGCAGCTTCAATTAAAGGTAGATTGGACAATGCACTTAGAAATCTGATGGCATCAAAAAGATTAGACTTGCCAACACCATTTGCTCCAGCAATGCAGGTAAAGGCTCCGAATCGGACATCCACATCAACGAGATTTTTAAAACCAGAAACTTTTAGCCGGGTCAGCATTATGAGTCCTTTTGAAATACACATTTCTGGCAAAGAAAACGTTCTTCAGCCGTTAATGACATCTAATATCATAGCCGATGCTCAATACAGGCTCTTTGAAGAGGAAGTCCACTTTTACAAAAGGTCTATTGGGAAAGGAGTTGGTTGAGATAATCGGCACGACTCCAAAGCTGGGACGTTTTTGCATTTCTAAGCACCCTGAGCTTTTAATCCGTCTACTCATTCTGAATGGAAGATTGGCTGCTCATGCAAGCACTCCAGCTTTGCTTTAGCTTTACGAAATTTATTTTAGAGGTGATCGACTACACATTCTAATGGCATCCCTTCACCTCACGCTAGTTCCTGAGCCGCCTCATTCACCTTGACTCAGACATTCTCGGCTCAAACCTGGTACTTCTGCTGCTGACGTTCCAAGAATTGAAGAGCTGTTGCGACCACCTCATTAGCATATTTAAATTGATCCTGAGCCAATTGCTCATGGATAAACTGTTCTTGTTATGACCCTAGCGTAATGTTCATAGGTCTATTTGGAGAATGAGTTCATTTTGAGGAAGGGGTCATCATTGTAAAGAATGCTAATCTATTTTACTGACTTCTAAAGTTGTTTGCTCTGGCAAATTTTTAGATGCAGCCACTAAACATATAAAGTGCTGAAATATTTTCTAATCCTATCAAACCCGTGCTTAGCTGGAGAAGAACGACTCAAAAGCGATGGTGTCTCAGGAGAATTAGGCGAATGCCCATTATTACAGGCTTATCTGGTAACGAGATTTATTGTCTTGGTAAGCAAGGGTTTACCCCTGGCGATTTAGTCATTGGCAATAGCGTGATTGCACTTGGCCTGCTGGGCAGCATTGGTTCAGGTTTAAAAACGCTGTTTGGAGGCGAAGCCTCCCCAGTTACCCGTGTCATTCTCGAAGGTCGCCAACGCGCCTACGCACGGATGCAAGAAGAGGCAAAACGGCACGGTGGCATTGGCATTACGGGCGTTGCCAACGAGCTGATTGTGCATGGTACCAATATCGAATTTTTGGCGATCGGCTCCTGTATTCATGAGGCGGGGGCTAAAACAGAGCAGATTGAGTTTTCTAGCTCAGCAGATGGGCAGGCACTCTACTGTCAAATTGATGCC
>JBGSVR010000125.1:0-2696 GCA_041752855.1 Thermosynechococcaceae cyanobacterium | reverse complement strand
ATCAATCCTTGAATTGGCAGCAGCTAGAGCCTTTTCAAGGGAATCATTCGGGACAGAGGCGACGGGTTCAGCTTTAGCGGCAACTGGCTGTGGGATTGATGCTGCGGGTTCTGATTTGGCGACAGCGACGGGCTGAGGGCTGAGAATTTCAGGCATCTTCTCATAGAGTTGCTTTGCTGTAGTCTCAATCGGGATCAGTGCCTTGCTTTGGGTGACAAGGACGATCTCACCCCCCCGTTCCGCTTGGGTCGGAGCCTGTTGTCTCAGTTGCTCAGTAAGTTTCGGCTCAATGGCAGCTTGAATCTGCTCCTGTGCCGTCTGAGGAGCTTTCGTCAGGTCTGGGTTGACGACTGACGATAGCTCAGGCACAGGCTGAGGCATTGATTGCTCAATGCTTTGGGTCTGTTCTTGATTTTGTTGAGGGGCAAAAACGCGATCTAGCTCTTTATGGACTGGAGCGTGATATTTTTCAAGCGCGGCCTCATCGGGTGTGGATTTCAGGAATGCCTCAAATGCTGGACTTTCATTCAAGATCTTTTGAGTTTCATCTCTGGTCAGTCCTTTATCAGCAGCACCTCGAACGACAATCTCGTCAAAGGAGTTGCCAATGTCTTTATACCCCTGCTCTAGCCGCATCTCCTGATCAATCTCAGCTCTCAGCGATTGAGGCGTATAGGGTGTTTCTCCAACACTCTCTAATCGACTATTGAGCAGTTCATAGTATTGAGCCTGTTCCGGTGATTTGATAGCAGTTTGGAAATCTGCCGCAACCCCTTTGACATCATCTGTAACAGCGCCCTGGTAGCTGCGGTACAGAACCTCTTTACCCTGTGTCACCCGAAACGATGACGGCTCAAGCTCAGGCGATCTCAATGCCGTCTCAATTTTGTCCACTGTCTCTTCGGAGACGGCTTTATCAGGGTAGACCTTATCGCGTTTGTAGAAGATATTGATGTCTGAGTCGCCAAAGGCTGAGGCGATTTTCTGCAATCGTTCTTGTTGGTCAGCCATGATTACACCTCTACCTGAATTTCATTGAGCGTGGGCATGTTGCCGTTCATCCGGTTGAGAATGATGTGACCATCCACTTGAATCAGAACAAAGGTCACTTCATCCATAATTTCAATGATGCGAGGCGCTTCCTTTACTCGCGGTTGTGGGATAGCAACAGACACGCCCTTCTCGATATGGATACGCGGCATATCTTCCATGTCGTAATAAACCTCAAAGGCTTTATACTCAGACCCTTCCGGCAAATCAGGAAATTCTCTGGCAAACAAAAAATTCTCTGCCACGGACGGGTACTCAGTAAGCAATGTCTCGCAAACCGCTGCGGGAAGGGTTCGTAGGATCGCTATTTGCTCATCGGTGAAATTGATTAGCGTCTCGGTAGTCATCTTTAAATCCTCTTAATTGCTTAATTGCTGGATTGCTTGAAGGCTTAGGTTCTAACGTCCAAATCCTTTGGCCTTTTCTCTAGGCGGCTGGTGATGGACAACGGGCTTGTGCTGGGGCTGCATAGTGGTTGGGCTTAGAATTGCTGCCTTTACCTGCTTGAGGTTTCCTGAAACCCGATTGAGGCGGTCTACAAAACGTCCATCTATATTAGGGTTGAGCCGTCCATCCACATAAACAGGCGTTCCGTCTTTTGCATAGACATCCACACCCTTTGCTGTCTGTTGGTAGTTCACTTCACCCCCACTGAAATACCCATCTTTGCCATACAACGCCATCAGACCTTTTAAGGCAGGGTCAAGGGTGACAGGATCTACCAACTGAGTGGCCTTCTCAAACTTCTCCCAGGCTTTTGCCCCTAGTTCTTTGCCCTTTTCGACGGCTGCATCTGCCAAAACCCGACCCGCTGCCATAGCGACCGTGCCCACAATTTCTGTAGTCACAGCCACTTCATAACCGACCTGCTTTGCGGCCTTGAGCGCTGCATCTTTGGCTATGGGGGCTTGCTCCTTAGCCCAGTCCTTAAGCTTGGTGCCTTGCAGTGCCGCAATCTCTAGCGCCTTTTCTTTAAGAATCGGCATCTGGTCTTTAGCCCATGCCTTAAACCCGCGATGCTTTACCTTCTTGGCAAAGGTGGCTAGATTCTTTTGCGCCAGCTCTAGGTTGTCCTTAGCGGCGATCGCCGTGGCTTGGGCAGACTCAAGCTGAGTCTGGACGGTGGCAGCAAAGCCCTGCACCGGAGCGGCATGGTTCGCTGCATTTTCAGGGAAGTCAAAGTCCTTGGGTAGAGCGGTCAAAACAGCAGGAGGAACAGCTACAGGTTGGAGCGTTGGATCTTGCATCGTCAGCACATCATCTAGACGATGCTGATAGGCTACAGAGCGCTCTGTCAGATACCCCTGTACGGTTGAAAGCGAACCCGCTTCTAGTTCCTTCTGAATATAGGGACTCCCTTGGGCAAGCACCCGATCTAACTGTTCTCGCGGTAGCCCACGCTCAAGCGCCATCTCTGATACTTGGCGATCGCCCTGCTGTTGAATCGCAGTCGGTCGCTCTAGCAGCTCCTCACGAGTCGTCACACCGAGATACTTAAAGTCTGAATGCTCTTTGAGTAGGTCAAAATAGGTGTCTCGCGCTGCTGCATTCTCTTGCTCTGTCTGGGTTTGCAGCTTTTCAGGCTCAGGGGTATTGAGCGCTGGCATTACCGTCTTCGCCTGTTCCTCAATCTGAGGATTTAACGG
>JBGSVR010000124.1:0-11883 GCA_041752855.1 Thermosynechococcaceae cyanobacterium | reverse complement strand
CATGAATCTCTATAACCGCCGCATTCAAATCGTAGAGCGCTGATCACCTATGGAGTCTTGGCAAAACCAATTCAAAACAGCCTTTAGCCCATCTTCTCGTCAAAAAGCCTGGATTTGGGTACGGCAAAATCTTTTAAGCACTTGGTCTAACGTCCTCCTAACCCTGATCAGCCTTGGCATCATTGCCACCATGCTAACGGCACTGGGCACCTGGATCTTTACTCAGGCACAGTGGGAGGTTGTGACGGTTAACCTCCGTCTCATTTTTGTCGGTCGCTATCCGGTTGAGCAGATCTGGCGACTTTGGCTAGTGCTGATGCTGTTGATGACAGTCCCTACCCTGTCTTGGGGCGCAATGCAGGGCTGGGGGCGTAAAGAGAGCGCTTGGGTCATCGGTGGGGGAATCGGGCTTGTGGGGGCGATCACCCTCAGCAACCAAGGCTTAGAGCCGATCACTTGGCTCGGAGGCATTACGGGTATGGCACTGGGGGGCGGTTATCTCGGAGCCTGGAGTCAACAGCAGCCCTGGGGGAAGCCGCTCAAAACATGGCTTCCGCTGCTCTGGTTTTTGACATTCTTCATTATGCTTTGGCTGATTAGCGGTGGCTTAGGGTTGACCGCTGTCAGCACCACGTTTTGGAATGGGCTGCTCTTAACGCTGCTCGTCGCGGTGGTGAGTATTGTGCTGTCTTTTCCCCTAGGGGTTTTGCTGGCGCTGGGGCGGCAAAGTCAACTGCCTGTGATTCGCGTGGTGAGTACGGGCTACATTGAGCTAGTTCGGGGACTGCCCCTTATCGGCATTTTGTTTATGGCTCAGGTGATGCTGCCGCTATTGCTGCCGCCCCAAATTACGGTAGATCAGTTGGTGAGGGCGATCTCAGGTCTGTCCCTCTTCAGCGCTGCGTACCTCGCTGAAACCGTGCGGGGTGGCCTACAGTCCATTCCTAATGGACAGTGGGAAGCCTCCAGAGCCTTAGGGCTATCTGCCCCCCTCACTCTTAGTCTCATTGTGCTGCCTCAGGCATTACGGACTGTAGTACCTGCCATTGTGGGACAGTTTATCAGCCTATTTAAAGATACGGCGCTGCTTTCCATTGTGGGGCTTGTCGAGCTGACAGGCATTGCCCGTAGCATTACCTCCCAAGCCGAGTATTTGGGGCGCTATGCCGAGGTTTACCTGGTGCTAGGGCTAATCTACTGGCTGTTTTGCTACGGTATGTCAGTCGCCAGCCGCCGTTTAGAACTTCCTTCAGGATCTTAGCTATGACTGATGCAGTAACGAATGTCGTAGAGATTTCAGCATCCCCCATTATTTCGGCTCAGGGCATTGAAAAATGGTACGGCACGTTTCAGGTGCTAAAGGGTGTTGACCTAGAGGTCTACCCTCAAGAAGTGGTGGTGCTTATGGGGCCGTCTGGTTCTGGCAAATCTACGCTCATCCGCACCCTCAATGGTCTGGAATCTCACGAGAAAGGCAACATTATTATTGATGGCGTTGCGCTCACCCAAAACCCGCGCCATCTTGAGGCGATTCGCCGCGAAGTGGGGATGGTGTTTCAGCAGTTTAATTTGTTCCCTCATCTCACGGTGCTTCAAAACATTACGCTTTCGCCCATTTGGGTACGGCGGTTATCTAAACCCCAAGCCGAAGAGATCGCCATGCAGCTTTTAGAGCGGGTTGGCATTCTAGAGCAGGCGCATAAGTACCCTGGGCAGCTCTCTGGCGGGCAGCAGCAACGGGTGGCGATCGCCCGTGCCCTTGCCATGCAGCCCAAAATTATGCTGTTTGACGAACCCACCTCAGCCCTTGACCCTGAAATGATTAAGGAGGTACTGGATGTCATGCGATCGCTTGCCGAAGGCGGCATGACGATGGTGATTGTGACCCACGAAGTTGGGTTTGCGCGGGAAGTCGCAGATCATGTTTTGCTGATGGATCAGGGACAGGTCGTCGAACGCGCAACGCCCGCAGAATTCTTTTCAAACCCGAAAGAGGAGAGAAGCCGTCAGTTTTTAGCCCAGATTTTGGCCTAAATTTAACCCTCTCGGTAGCTGAGTAGGCACTCAGGTGCGTAGAATGGCAGAGTTGCGAATAGCGCCGCAGCGGCTTGATTTGTGTGGAGTGCTCTAGGACGTTTCATGATCAAACTTCAGGGTATTTTGCCCCCCTTTTTGAGTCTTTCTGTTCTAGTTATCTCTCAGAATAGTCAGGCTGCAAAGGTTGCTGAGCCACCCTCGGTGAAAGCTCAAACCGATAGCTCTGCTGCTGCCAAACCGCAGTCAGCAGAAACAATTTGTAAATCTGAAAATCTTAGCTATCTAGAAGAAGGGTTGATTCCCAAAGCTGCCGAAGCATCTGAATCGCTCCCCCAGCAGGCACCCTTAGAAGTTCCGCAGCAACCTTCTGCTGTTGCGCTGCAAAACACGCTCTCTCTAAGCCTACCTACCGTCATTCGTTTGGCCTTTGAGCGCAATCCAGATATTCAGTCTGCACGGCTTCAGGTACAGCGTAGTTGCGCTCAGCTCAAGCAATCTAAAGCGGCGCTGCTCCCCTCTCTAAGCGTGAGCGGAAGTATTGCTCGTACAGACGGCAGTTCTTTTTCTCCTCGCAACCGTTCCTATAGTTCAGGAGGTTCTGGCGCGACAGGATCTCAGTCTGTTTCAAGTAGCCTACAGCAGCAGCAGTCTGCCATTGCGCAGCAGCTTCAGCAAGATATTGGGCAACTTCAGCAGCGGTTTCAGCAAACGCCAACGCAGGTACAAACTAATACGCTCGCGCAGCAAATTCAGCAGCTTCAGCAGCGTGCTAGCCAAAGTGCGGTGTTGCCGATAGCCGTGAGTTTATCGCCGCTGAATGCCAATAGTGTGGCGCTACCGTTGCGATCTGGCAGTAGCGCAGGCGGAGATGGAGGATTTTTTAATGGTGCCCTCACCCTTAGCTACAATCTCTACACGGGCGGACAGCGAAATGCCTCCATTCAGTCGTCTCAAAGCCAAGTTCAAAATGCTGTTCTAGATCTACAGCGTCAGCTTCAGCGCCTTCGGCAAACCGTTACCTCCAACTACTTTGATCTCCAGCAAACTCAGGCTCTAATTGCAGTTGCAGATAGCTCTGTCAAAAATCTTCAAGAAAATCTGAGAATTATTCAGTTGGGAGAACAGGCCGGAATCCGCACCCGATTTGAGGTGTTGCAGGCATCGGTTAGTTTAGCCGACGCGGTGCAAAACCAAACTCAAGCTAAGTCTCTTTACGCTATTGCGCGTCGCCAACTGGTACAGCAGCTTAATTTACCGAGTACCGCAGACGTAACCCTACCGTCTACCGCTAACCCTGAAAGGGCAGGGCAATGGTCTTTATCGTTAGAAGAAACCATTGTGTTAGCGCTCAACAATCGCGTTGAGCTAACCCAAACTAGACTTCAGCGCCAGATTACGCAGCTTCAAAAACGGGTTGTTGCCAGCCAGCGCAAGCCGCAGGTTCAAAGTTTTGCATCTCTTAACCTAGCCGACGATCTCGAAGATCGCTTTTTAGGTGCCTACGGCTATTCTGTGGGTGTGCAGATGAGCATTAGCGCCTTTGACGGGGGAGATGTGCGATCGCAGCTTCGGCAGGTAGACAAAAATCTTGAGATTATTGACCAGCAGTTTAATCAGCTTAAGGAATCCATTCGCTTTGAGGTGGAGCAGGCTTACTTTACCCTTCAGGCCAATGGCACCAATATTGACACTGCCAACGGAGCGCTAACCCAGGCAACCGAAAGCCTTCGACTTGCGGTAGTGAGGCGAGACGCGGGTGTGGGGACAACCTTAGAAGTGACTCGCGCCCAGGCAGATCTGACCCAAGCCCAAGGGAATTTGATTCAGGCAATCTTGGACTACAATCGCGCTTTGGTGACGCTAGAGCGCGCAACGGGCTTTGTGAATATTGTCGAAAATCCGTAGAGAGGCGATCGCAATTTTAGCTGCCAAGGGTTAGGTTTCGGCGAATAGCGACAGTATTATGGTGTGTATCAAAGAACAAATAGGTATACATTTTGCAGACGAACATAGAGTTAGATGGCATCCAGTTTTTGATTTAAGTTCAGAAATTACCGTTATGGAATCACTGCCTATCGAAAGCCGACGTGGTTTTGAGCTTAACGACTATCCCACTTCATTCAGCATTGTTTTAGTTAAGGCAAGAGTAAGTGAGGTAAGTAGGGCGTTAGCAGAATTTATGGAAACAAGTGCAATTCAAGATGTATACATTAATTTTGAACAAGTAAACGATGTGAATTTCACTTTGGTTTGGCAATATTCTGGTCATACTTGGTCAGCATTTCGACTGGATGGAGCTTGTAGAGAAGAGGTTCCTAGAGCCTTATCTAAGAATATGCAAACAGATTGTATTTACTTTCAATATGAAGATACCTCTGAATGGCAAGGATATGAGTTATTCAGAAATGGGATTAGTCTTGAAGTCTATGTTTTTGGACTAGACTATCGTGAGGAAATGGCTGAATTACTGGAAGAAATAAACGAAGAAATGCCAGAAAATTCAGATCATGGAATCTCTTGGGATATCAATACGACAGATGATGATGACTACCATCAATTCTTATTTCGGAGTAGTCTCCGATCTGTTTCAGAAAATGAAGTAAAAGATTCTCAAATATTTATCAATAAATTTTTCATTGGCCACAATGCTTGGCTTCCTAACTGGAGAGATATGCCTTTGGTTGAAGAAAGCAGGCCCCCAAAAATGCCAAAATCTCTTTTCACAGGTGTTGACTTTGTTGAAGCTTTCTAGATTACTCATTGTGGCGGATGGCCGGAACATACGGGTAAGAGGCTTATTTTTAGGTCACTGCCAAATTCGATGATAATAGACGACAAGCTCATAAAGGATGCGTTGTTGGCTTCAGGTGCCACAACCAAGCGTGAGGCGGTGGAATTTGGCTCAAAGACCTCGGTTCAGCTTCGTGCGCAAGAGAAGGCAAGGGAGCTTAAGGGGAAGATTACCTGGGAAGGCGATCTGAATGCCATGAGGACTGACGGATGATCTTGGTTGATTCCAGCATCTGGATCGACTATTTCCGTTCGGCAGATACTCCGCAGGTTGAACTTTTTGATTCCTCTACATCAGCGCCCCTAACTTAGGACTCCACCATCGATCTTGAGACCAAAAAAATGCGACATCCTTATGCTGTTTGTCGGTTTTAGCCTTTGGGTCAGCGCATCTCAGCATCTTTTTAGGCTGCCCATCTTTACTGTAGTGATATTCCTCTAGGGGCTTGCTGCAAACTGGACAGGGGAAGGCGGTTACGATCGCAACAGCAGACGCTGTATTGTTCTGAGTGCGAGGAGCCTGCCACTTTTTATCGTGTTCAGACCAAAACAATACCAAATCAGTGCCTTCTTCAGTCTTGCAGCCGTCTTGTTGGCACTTTAAGAAATATCCTTTTTTTAGTTTTTTGGTCGGCACCTTGAAGAGGGCTTGGCTACAGCTCGGACACTTTGTTCGTGATTTTTCAAGATCTCGTTTGGGGTATGCAGCAGCAGATATTGCCGGAAGATTTCTCTGCGCTTGCTTTAGGGCTGGCTCAAAATAGTCTCGGTTCCATCCCGTCAGATAGTGCTGCCACTCCTGCTGCCCCAGGGCGATCGCATCGAGTGCCTGCTCCATCTGTGCCGTAAAATCCGCCTCAATCAGATCGGGGAGTGCGGTTTTCAAAAATGCATCCACTTCTAGCCCTAGCGTCGTGGGCTGTAATTTGTCTTTGAGTAGTGCCACATAGCCCCGCTGCTTTAGCGTGGCGATGGTGGGCGCGTAGGTGGCGGGTCTTCCAATACCGCGACGCTCCATAAGCTGCACCAGTTTTGGCTCGGTGTAGCGCGGGGGCGACTGGGTTTGCTTTTGCTCGTGGGCGGCGTTTTCTACGCTCAGAGATTGCCCTTGGTTTAACATGGGCAATACCGCATCGGCGCTGAGATCTTTCCAGTATTTTGTATAGCCTGCAAATTCCAGCACCTGCCCTCTGGCTTGCCACTGTAGCCCGCCAGATTGGGTCAAAATCTTGGTTTTACGCAGAAGTGCCGGCTTACACTGAGAGGCGATCGCCCGCATCCAAATCAGTACATACAGCTTAAATTCATCGTCTGGGAGCTGTGCTTTGAGGGTGGCTGAAGCCTTAAAAACATCGGTAGGGCGAATGGCTTCGTGGGCTTCTTGAGCATTTTTAGCGCTCCGCTGTTTTATAACCTGCTCAGGCACGTTGGCTTTATCGTGGGTTGCTAGCCACTGTTGTGCGGCTGCGCAAAACTCTGGGCTAAGCTGCACAGAATCGGTACGCATATAGGTAATTAGCCCCGCCTCGTAAAGCTTTTGGGCCACCTCCATTGTGCGCTCAGGGCTAAACTTGAGGCGAGAACCTGCGGCCTGCTGGAGTGCCGAGGTGGTAAAGGGCGCTGGCGGTTTTTTGGTGGTTTGCTTACCTTCAATGTGGGTGACAGTATGCGGGTGATTCTGGGCGATCGCCACCAGTCCCTCTGCCTGCTCCAGGCTTAACACTCGCGTCGATTCTGTTGTCTTCTCAATTACCCCAGCGTCATCTACTGCATCTTGTTCAGTGGGGTCTTTTTCAATGCCGCCGTGATAGAACGCGCGAAAGCCTTCGGCGTAGTCTACAAATACTGACCAATAGTCTTGGGGCGTAAAGGCTAAAATCTCATGCTCGCGCTGACACACCAAATGCAGCGTTGCAGACTGCACCCGACCGACGCTTTTAGCTCCATTATTAAGCCGCCACACCAGAGGTGACCCGCGATAGCCCACCAGTTTATCCAACACATCGCGGCAGCGTCCTGCTTCCACTAGGTTCATGTCTAGGGCGCGGGGATGGGCGATCGCCGCTTTTACCGCAGCCTCAGTAATTTCTTGATACACGACGCGCTTTGGCTTTTTAAGACCCAAAACCTGGGCAAGATGCCAGGCGATCGTTTCCCCTTCTCGGTCTGCATCAGAAGCCAAAATAACTTCCTTGGCGCTATGGGCAGCGGATTTGAGCTGCGCAATGGTCTGTTTGGCACGCTCATCTTTGGGCACATAACGGCACTGGATGCGATCGGTTTCAAAGTCAAAGCCAAGAGAATCGGCTCCATCATTGGCAAGCTGCCGGATATGACCAGATGAAGCTCGAACCTCCCAATCTGCCCCCAAAATCGACTTAAGCTTTTTGATTTTTCCAGCCGATTCTACAATCAGAAGAAACTTTGCCATTTTGCCTATCAAAAACGCGATACCAAGACCCCAGGCTCAGACTCCCTTAAGGTAATCCCATAACCTATTCTATTGCGACGAATTAAGGATAAAAACAGCCCCTCATCTACATGAGGGGCTGTTTTGAGCTGAAGGGCGAACGACGGGACTCGAACCCGCGGGATGGTGGTACCACAAACCACTGCCTTAACCACTTGGCTACGCTCGCCAAAGCTTATTTAGTATAACACCTTAGGCTATTTTAGATCTAGTCCTGGGTGTTTAACCAGCAATTCCAAATGAAGGTAAATGAGTCGCTGTGGGGAGTAAGTCATCCAGCCTAAGTTCAATCAAACCCTGCCCATTAAAAAAGGCTTTTGAAGTTTCTAGAAACCTCAAAAGCCCTCTTAGATCTAGAAAATCTAGAATTTAGAAGCTACGGGCAAAGCTGCCGCCACCGCCAAAAGAAGGGCGATTGCCGCTTTCTTCACGGGGTTTGGCCTTATTGACCTTGAGCGTGCGACCCATCCATTCTGCGCCATCGAGTTCGGCGATCGCCTTTTCTTCTTCAGCATCATTGCCCATTTCAACAAAGGCAAAGCCACGGGGGCGACCCGTTTCACGATCAGTCGGGAGCTGAACACGTTTAATTGCGCCATATTCAGCAAAAACAGAGGTCAAGTCCTCTTTCGTAACCTCGTAGGACAGGTTACCAACGTAAATCGACATATTGTAATATCCAAAATCAAGAGCGTGTAGAGAGTTAGATTTCGGAGCAAAGCCTGACTAATTAGACCGAGGAAAACCTGATTAACTTAGAGACAAACACTGCAACCGATACTTTATTCTCAGTCTACAATTCTAGCGCAATCCTATTAAAATTCTAACGTTGCATCCAAATCTAAACTGGGTTCCATGACATGGTATTGATTTAAGAGATAGCATTGGCCTAGAAGAGATCAGAACTTAAGCCAGCGAAGATACCACGGACTCTCGCTGCTGCTGCGGCTTGACTGCTTTAATGCCGAAAGCTGCTCCTGAAGGCGCAAATTGGCGGCTTCTAGCTCAGCGGCTTTGGCAACCAGCACGATATTGCGATTAAATAAATATTTGTTGCGAGCTTCAAGTGCCACAAGATGAGGATTCTCTTTTAATTCAGCGATGGGCTGATCTAGCGCGTCGCCCTGAGGCATTGCCTCAGATAAAGCCACCAAGCGCTGTGACGTTTCAATGAGTTCTGGATCAAGCTCTAGGGGTGGCGCTTCCCAGAGATCTTGCGGGTCTAGTGGCGCTTCTGATGGCATAGAATCACCTAGGTCTTTTGCATAACGGCTGCGATAGGGTCAGTGTAGCCCCCTTCTAAGCGCACACGCCAGCGTTGAGTGACTTCAAACAGCGGCTCCGGTAGCCACCGATCAAAAGCAGGATAAATGGGCAGACGAGGCTGAAGTTTCCACGCTTTTGGATCTAGGCTTTGAGCAAGCTGATCGAGAGTAGTGTGAGCATAGTCTGGATTGACGTGATCGTGAGGAACTAAACCACCTAAGTCTCGCGCCCCTGCCGCTAAGCAGTCGCGCAAATGCTGAGGAACCTGCACCAAGTTGGGTGGGATCTGGATTGTGATGCTGCTGGGGAGAATTTGACGGGCGATCGCCACCACATCAGCCATCTCTTCCAACTCAAACCCTTGCCCTGCCCACTGCTCCTGCTGGCCTGGGCTGTAGGGCTGTAAGATGACCTCCTGGATATGACCCCAACGGAGATGGGATTGGGCGATCGCCTTCAGCGCCTTCTCTCGCTCCTGCGCCGTTTCGCCCAGACCCAGAAGTAGGCCAGTTGTAAAAGGAATTTGTAGCTGTCCTGCCCATTCAAGCTGTTCTAGGCGTAGTGCCGGATCTTTACTAGGGGCATGGCGATGGACGGTTTCTTGCAGGCGTGGCGTGACCTGTTCAAGCATTAGCCCCATTGAGGCATTAACCTGCTTGAGCTGCGCCATTTCGTCATAGAGCAGCGGCCCCGCATTGGTGTGGGGCAAAAAGCCCATACCAAGCGCCAGCTCGCAAATTTGGTAAATATGCTTAAACCAGGCAGCACGGCGGGGACTTTGGGGATGAACTTCCCCACTTAGCACTAATATTTCAATCACGCCGCGCTCGCGTAGTGCAGAAAGTTGCAGTGCTGCTGCATCTAGCGTAAGCCAAGGGCTTTGCCCTGGATCGGTGCGGAAATTGCAGTAGTCACAACGATTGAAGCACTCGTAGGTGGGCACGAGGGTAAATGCAGGGCTATAGGTAATGACCTGAGGTGCCACCATCAATCAACCGCCGTTACTTTATAGAATCCGTTGCGTAAACGCGACCTTTCCAAGCGCCGCCTTTACCCTGTAAATGGCGCAGGGCAGAGTCTGCGGTCATTAGAGTATAAAGTGCCGCAATCAAAGGCAGGGTAAATGCCCATAGGGGTGACAGCCGATACAGTCGAATGGTAGGCCAGTAGGCGATCGTCATGAGGCTCCAAATGAGCGCGGCTATTGCCACAACCACCCATTGCCCTGTTATGCCGCCCAGCACTAAGCTGACGGGCGGGACTAAATAAATGACAACCATGCCGAGTAAAGAACCCAGCAGTAGCCCATAGGAATAGTGAAGCTGCGTAAACGCCGTCCGTGCCACCATCGTCCAGATCGTTTGAAGCGAAGGATAAGGGCGAAGGCTCACGGTTTCAGTCGTTAACCCTAACCAAATCCGGCCTGTCTCACCACTGTCTGAAACCGCGCCCTTAATGGCTGCTCCTAGGGCGCAATCATCAATCAGGGCTTTGCGAATAACTTCAATGCCGCCTACACCCATTAAGGTTTCTCGACGCACAAGGCAACAGCCCCCTGCTGCTGCTGCCATCGGGTGTTGAGGCTGATTCACCCACGGAAAGGGATACAGCTTTTGAAAGAAAAACACAAAGGCCGGAATCAGCAGCTTTTCCCAAAAGCTTTGGCACCGCAGCAGCACCATTAATGAGACTAAATCGAGCTGTTCTTGTTCGGCTTTAACGACCAACTGCTTCAGGGTGGCCTGCCCGTGGAGAATATCGGCATCGGTGAGTAAAAAGTAGTCGGGCAGGGGCTGCGTTGTGTCCTGAAGCACCCGCTCAATGCCTTGATGCACAGCCCATAGTTTGCCAGACCAGCCCGTTGGGAGCGGATCTGTGGTCATGATCTCAAGAGATGCTTCGTCTTTGCTCTGATGTGCCGTTTGCTGTGCAACATCTGCGGTTCCGTCTGTACTCTGGTCGTCCACCAGCAAAATGCGGAAAATACCTGGGTACTTCTGATTAAGCAGCCCTGGCAAAGACTGCGTCAGCATGTCAGCTTCATTTCGGGCAGGTATGACCGCACAAATTGAAGGCCACGTTGCCAAAGATGCCTGATTTGAAGGTGTCAGACGCTGATCACATTGCCAAAACCGACCTCTAAAGGCCAGCAGATAGATCCAGATCAGGCCAGATAAACCCAGCGCCAAGAGGGTTATTGCCATAAAATCACTCCAGTACAACTCATTGCATGACAGATGGATGATGCAATTTCGGCCTATGCAATTTCAGCAGGCTGTTGAGCGCGGGATAAGAATGGTAGGTCTACCACAACGGCTTCATGCTCACCGACTTTGACGCTTAAGCCCGCTCCACCCGCTTTCGTTTTGAGGTACGCCAGCCCAAAGAATCCCTCGGCTGTTTCAACCACGCTGGTTAAAATCCCAACCTTTTGGCCTTCTACAGAAAGCGCTTCGCCCACTGGCTCTGCTTGCGCTAGCTTAAGCCCCCAGAGCTGCTGTTTAACGCCGTTATAGGTATTGAGTCGCGCGATGGTTTCTTGCCCAATGTAGCAGCCTTTATTAAAAGACACCGTATGCCAAAGCCCTGCCTCTAAGGGGTTGTAGTCTTCGGTCAATTCTGCCTCTGGCATTGGACGACCTTGTAAGACTCTTAACTGTTCCCAGGCTTGTTCGCCTAGGGGCACAGCTTTTGCGGCGGTAAAGGTTTGCCAAAGCGCTGCGCCATCGGCGAGGTCAGCAATAATGGTGTAGCCCTGAGTGTCTAGCCCACTGCCTGCGGCAATGCGAACTGAAAGCCCAGCAATTTCGGCAACGCAGTGAGAATGTAGCGTTTGGGGCAGGTTGGTTACGCCCATACTCTCAAGGAGCGCTGCGCTGCGGAGACCCAGCAAGCTAAAGCATACGGTGGTATCGCTAAGGTCTGTCAGCTCGACTTTATCGCCAAAGAAAATGTAGCGATCGAGCCATTTTAATAACGGCTGTCGCTGGCTGGGCGAGGTAAGAACCCAGATCTCTGCCTCGGTGACGTAGGCGCTCACTAAGTCTATGGTGCGAGCAGTGGAGGTAAGAATGACGGTTTCGCAGCCTTGCCCAGGCTGGAGCTGCTTGAGGTCATTAGTGCTTTGGTTATGCAAAAACGTGAGGCGATCGCCCCCACTCAAGCGCAACCGCCCCCAATGGCTGCGATCATAGAGTGCAACGGCATTAGCGGCAGCGGTGATCGCCTGAGCATCGTTGCCAAAGGTGACGGGAATATTAGACGCAATCTGAGCGCCCTGGGAACACTGAAAATCTCGCAATGCCAACATAGGGTATGGT
>JBGSVR010000123.1:0-5212 GCA_041752855.1 Thermosynechococcaceae cyanobacterium | reverse complement strand
CGTTCCCCTTGGGGGAAGCTGAGCAGAACGCGATCGCCAGCCGACAACCCAGAAGTAACCACGGTTTTGTCTTCAACGCTAACCCCCGTAACAATCGGCGTAAACCGAGAACGACGGCGATTGCCGCTGCTGCTGCCCTCTTCACGGTTTCTACGGCTGCCACTGCGATCGCCACCACTCCCGCCACCCGCAAAATACACCCCAGTCCCTTCGGTTTGCCGCACAATTGCCACGGTGGGCACCACCAGCGCATTTTTAAGGGTGCCGACATTAAACTTGGTGTTGACATTCATGCCCGATCGCAGCAGGTTTTGCGGATCGATAACCGAGGTTTGAACCTGAAAGTTCGTGACGTTTTGGTCAACCGTTGACTGAGTAGCAACTTGGGTTACAGTGCCCTTAAAAAATTTGCCAGAATAGGCATCGGCCTCAATGGTGACGGGTAGCCCCACCTTTAGTTTAGGAATGCTGGTTTCGGGCACTTTTACCACCACTTCATTGTTAGAGGCGACGGACAAAATTGAAGAGGACGTTGCCGAAGAGATGGTGCTGCCAGAGGTCGTGGGCGTTACAAAAGAGCCAGGGTCTGCAAACTTACGGGTGACGGTACCGCTAAAGGGGGCGCGAATAACCGTATCGTTAATCTGCGTCTGGATGGTTTTTAGAGCGCCTTCACTATTTAAAACCTGAGCGCGGGCGGCCTCAATATCTTCAGAACGCGCCCCTGCCGCCTGAAGGCTGAGCGCCTGTTCGGCCTGCTCAACTTGAGCGCGAGCCGCCGCAATGTCTTCAGGGCGAGAGCCAGACCGCTGAAGGCTAAACGCCTGCCGATTTTGCTCAACTTGGGCACGAGCTGTGTCAAAGGTCGCGCGGGAGGTATCAAGATCTCTTAGGGCGATCGCCCCTGCGGTATAGAGCTGCTGATTTTGACGATAGGTCATTTCTGCCTGTCGCAGCGTCGCCTGGGCAGAACTAAGCTGCGCCTGCGATTGAGCCACATCTTGAAAACGATTGCCTGCCAAGAGCTTGTCTAAATTGGCTTGGGCAGAACTAAGCTGCGCCTGCGCCTGCGCCACCTCTTGAGGACGATTGCCTGCCAGCAACTTATTCAAAGCCGTGCGTGAGGATGAAAGCTGCGCCTGTGCCTGAACAAGCTGCCCCTGAAAGTTGGAGTCATCCATATAGGCCAGAATTTGACCCACCTCAACGCGATCGCCTTCTTTAACCAAAAGCTGTTTGAGAATGCCAGAATTTTTAGGGCTAACGTTTACAGATCTATCGGGCTGTACGGTGCCGTTGGCCGTAATGGTAACGGGTAAATCAAGCTTCTCTACCGTCGCGGTCTGGATTTTGCGTCTGGCTTCCTGACGCTGAGCCGTGGAAATTTGGCTGTAGGTTGCATAGGCGGCGATCGCCAACAGCCCCAGAGCGAGTGACCCAACCACCCATTTGGGTAAACGGGGAAGCTCCACCCCTTTCAACTTAATCCAGTTAAGTGCCAATGCAAAAACCTCCAAACCCTTTGCGTCGTAGGCATAGGATATATTGCGAAAACACTGCGGCTTTTTAATACTCAAATCATAGAGGGAAAATATTAAAACTACTATGGATCCAAAATCCCAAATAAAAGTAGTACCAAAGGTCTAATTGCGTTAAAGGGCAATGTTTACAAACAGTCTCTGTTGAGAAAGTCGTAAATTTGAGTGCTGTTTGTATACCATGAGTCTTGACTCAGTAGGCTGCACAGATGACGATGCAACTGGGTAGAAGACTAAGCCCTACCGTAACTAGATAGGTAGCCCCCTTCAATCATGAAAATTCTCCAAACTCAAACCCTTCGAGGTCCTAACTACTGGAGCGCCCACCACTCAAAACTCATTCTGGTGCGACTAGATTTAGAAGGGCTAGCCGATCAGCATTCCAACACTCTGCCTAGATTTTATGACGGAATTGCAGCGGCTTTGCCCAGTCTTGAAGCACACATTTGTGTACCAGGATGTCGCGGTGGGTTTCTGAGTCGAGTGCAGGAAGGCGCTCGACTGGGGCATATTTTTGAGCGCGTGGCGCTAGAACTCCAAACCCTAGCTGATATGTCCGTGGGGTTTGGCTGCACCCACAAGACAGCAACACCAGGCATTGCCCAAATTATTATTGAGTATCAAACTGAAGCCGCCGGATGCTATGCAGCACGAGCAGCTTTACGACTCTGCCAAAGCATTATAGAAACGGGCACCTACCCCAAAAGTGAGCTACAAAAAGATTTAGATGATTTGGCTCGGCTGCGAACTGAGGCTGCATTGGGCGCAAGCACTGAAGCGCTGGTGCGCGAAGCCGAAAATCGCGGCATTCCCTGGACGCATTTAGAACATAGTGACCTGTTTCAGTTGGGCTACGGTAAATATCAAAAACGGGTTCAGGCTGCGCTAACCTCCCACAGCAGCGTACTGGGCGTAGAGGTGGCCTGCGATAAGCAGCGAACCAAAACGCTCCTAGACAGTATGGGAGCGCCCGTGCCCTTGGGGGTAGTAGTTTACGCTTTCAAAGATTTAGAAGATGCGATTCATAGTCTGGGGGGCTATCCCATCGTCATTAAGCCCTTAGATGGCAGTCAAGGTCGAGGCATTACCATCAATGTCCAATCCTGGAGACAGGCAAAAATTGCCTATGACCGCGCCCGTGATGTCTCCAAGGGCGTGATTGTAGAACACTTCTACCAAGGGCGAGATCACCGGATTTTGGTGGTCAATCATAAGGTGGTAGCGGTGGCAGAACGAGTACCGGCCCATGTGGTCGGCAATGGGCGCTCAACTATTGCAGAACTGGTCAAGAAAGAAAACCAAGATGACCGTCGCGGTGAGGGTCACGATAATATGCTCACCCACATTGAACTGGACGATGCCACCGATGAGATTCTGAGGGATCAAGGCCATACCCTCAATACCATTTTGCCGCCAGATCAAATTTGCTACCTCCGAGCAACTGCAAATCTGAGTACAGGCGGGATCGCCATTGACCGTACAGACGAAATTCATCCAGATACCGTTTGGCTGGCGGAACGGGTGTCTCGCATTATTGACCTGGATGTAGCAGGCATTGATGTGATTACAACCGATATCACCAAAACGCTCTCTGAGGCAGATGGCGTCATTGTAGAAGTGAACGCGGCACCAGGGTTACGGATGCATATTGCGCCCAGTCGAGGGATAGGGCGCAATGTGGCGGCACCTATCTTTGATATGCTATTTCCGCCTGGAACGCCAACACAAATCCCGATTGTGGCGGTGGCAGGTACGAATGGCAAAGCAACGCCTACGCCCCTCATCGCCCATATTTTTAGTCAGATTTATGAAGACGTGGGATTTACGACGACCGATGGGATTTATATCGGCGATCGCCCCCTTAAAACCATCAACCCTTCAACCTCTCAGCGCACCCAGGTTGTTCTGCAAGATCCAACCGTAGAGATTGCGGTTTTAGAAACAACACAGGATGAGATTTTACAGTCAGGCTTAGCCTTTGCTCACTGCGATGTGGGCGTGATCCTAAATGTGGCGACAGATCAGTTGGGTCTAAGTGACCCCAACACCATCACCTCAATGGCAAGAGTCAACACGGTCATTGCCGAAATGGTACGCCCCAATGGCTATGCCGTACTCAATGCCGATGACGTACAAGTTGCAGCAATGGCTGAGCGGGTTGTAGGGAAAGTTGCCTATTTTTCAATGGATTCAGAGAATTTGGTAGTGCGATCGCACATTCAGCGAGGAGGCATTGCCGCAGTCTATGAAAAGGGACACCTTTGCATCTTGCAAGAAGACTGGGTTTATCAAATTGAGCATGTCGCGCAAATCCCCAACGCATTGGGTGGCTGCACGCCTTATCTCATTGCCAATGCCCTCGCAGCAAGTCTAACGGCCTTTGTTTTAGGGGTAAAAGTAGAGCAGATTCGGTCAGCACTGCGCAGCTACACCGCCTCAGCTTGGCAAACCGTAGGGCAAACTACTCTATTCAACCTCGATTACTATGACTGCGAGCGCATCAAGCCGTATTTAGACCTCCAAAACGAAACAATTCCGACTCAAGGAGAACTAAAGCTCAGTCCGTCGCCTGTATTGATCCATTCCAATTCGCTGCCGCCTCTTGCCGCCTCTATGGAGCTTGAGAGCGCGTTGCGGAATACAAGCCAAACGCACCAAATCCCTCAAGAGCATTCGCTACACGAGAGGGTGCTAGTAGCAGTAGGGTCACATTCTGGAACGGCTGTCTTAAACGGGAGTAGGGCGTTTGATATTCCAAGAGTTGAGCCAAAACCGACTGAACCAGCCCATCACGTCCATCAAAAGACAAACACTCACGCTGAGCCATCACAGCCTAAAAAAGTTGTTACTCAGGCCAAGCCGCGCAGCTTTAAGGCATGGGTCGCCGAGGTTGCCTCTAATGTGGTGCAGAAGACTGCGGAACAGGCTTTTAACCTAGGGGAAGTAGTGGGCAATGTTGCGATCGCCGTTAGTCGCGTAGCGGCAGAGATGGCACTTGAGAAAAGCAAAGAACTAGCGAAAACCGTCTGGGAAAAATTCCAAACAGCAACTCAGCTAGTCGATGCAGCCACCCTCGACCCAGCACTTCAGGATGTTATGGTTCTCTGGGGTAAAAATGGGCGATTCGTAGACCAACGGTTTATTTTTCAACAAACTCATACAGGTGTTGACGTTCATCTCAAAAATGGCACCCCTGTTTACACCAATGGAAAACTGAACGCCTCCATTGATGGGCAATTTAGTTTTGCATTGAGTCAGATTCCTCAGAATATAGCAAAGGTCAAAGAACGCCCTCATGTCCGTAAGTAAGAACAGGTTTAGCTAATACGGCGCTAGAGAAGCCCAGATTTCTCGGCAAAACCTGCCCCCACAAAACCTGCCTCACAAAACATTGTCTTTGTAGACTCAATTAAACTTGGGCTTTGCTTCAGCACAGTGATATTATGCAGCTCTTGGGATTATTTTATGCCTGAGGTAAAACCTCTCCTAGCGCAACAGTTTATGGCAATTTCAACCCAGTATCCAGTAATGGTTATTGGTGGAGCAGAAGACAAAGTCAACGGGTGCAGTATATTAACCGCTTTCTTTCAAAGTGCTGGTGGGACGTTGGCGAAAATCGGCATCATCCCCTGCGCTTCACAAGAACCCAGTGTCGTTGGTGATCGCTACTACCA
>JBGSVR010000122.1:0-2464 GCA_041752855.1 Thermosynechococcaceae cyanobacterium | reverse complement strand
CTCTCTCAGGGGGATGCTGCGGTTGGTTTGAATCAAGGCAGAGAAAGGCTGAACCGATTTCTCTCAGCTATTCTATCGCTGTTGTTCTACCAATTGTAATTTCTCTATATGTAACTTTTCATCATGTTTCCGCAATGCGAAGCGGTATAGACCGCTGAATTTGCCATGATCGGTTCAGAAAGCAGCTTTTTTCCTTGCCTAGCGAGGTGCCAAGATGGGTATTGCCAGTGTTAATCCTGCCACAGGCCAGTTGGTCAAATCGTTTGAAGCCCTAACTGATGAACAGGTACAAATCAAAATTGCTCTGGCAGAGCAGACGTTTCAAAGCTATCGACGCACTTCTTTTGCCCAGCGGAGCCACTGGTTAAACAGTGCGGCTGCACTCCTGCGCGATGAACAGCAGTCGCAAGCACTGGCGCAGTTGATGACTTTAGAAATGGGCAAGCCCATTACCCAGGCGATCGCCGAAATCCAAAAGTGCGCCCTCGTCTGCGACTACTACGCCGAACACGCCGTGACGTTTCTCGCCGATGAGCCAGCGCCTAGCGATGCCAGCCTTTCTTGGGTCAAGTACCAGCCCCTAGGCGTTATTTTGGCAGTCATGCCCTGGAACTTTCCGTTTTGGCAGGTCTTTCGGTTTGCCGCTCCGGCGCTGATGGCGGGGAATGTGGCCTTGCTCAAGCACGCGTCTAATGTGCCCCAGTGTGCGATCGCCATCGAGCAAATCCTCACCCAGGCAGGGTTCCCGACGGGCGCATTTCAAACCCTGCTCATTGGTGCGGCTCAGGTTGAGGCGGTGGTGCGATCGCCCCACGTCAAAGCCGCAACCCTCACGGGAAGCGAACCCGCTGGAGCCAACCTCGCCAAAATTGCAGGGGAAAATCTCAAAAAAACGGTGCTGGAGTTAGGGGGCAGCGATCCGTTTATTGTGGCGACTAGCGCCGATTTGGATGAGGCCGTCACCGTTGCCGTTAAAGCTCGAATGCTCAACAACGGTCAGTCCTGCATTGCGGCAAAGCGATTTATTGTGCTGGATGCAGTGGCAGATGCCTTTACCGAAAAATTTGTGGAGGCGTTTCGTGCCCTCAAGATAGGCGATCCGACAGATTTCTCCACGGAGCTTGGGCCACTGGCAACGTCCGTCATTCGAGATCAGCTGCATGGGCAGGTGCAGGTGGCGATCGCAGGGGGTGGTGAACTTCTCATAGGTGGGAACTACGGCGGTCAATTTCCAGACGGGTATTTCTACGAACCGACGATTCTCAAAAATATCCCCCCAACCTGCCCCATGTATCGAGAAGAGTTTTTTGGCCCCGTGGCGCTGCTGTTTACCGTACCCGATTTAGATGCGGCGATCGCCCTTGCCAACGATTCACCCTTTGGTCTGGGTGCCAGCGCCTGGACGAATGACCCGAAAGAAAGCCAGCGGTTCATTTGTGAACTCGAAGCAGGCTCGGTCTTTATTAACGGCATGGTTAAGTCTGACCCGCGCCTGCCCTTTGGGGGCATCAAGCATTCAGGGTATGGTCGAGAGCTGGGGCGACCCGGCATTTTAGAATTCGTCAATGTCAAAACCGTTTGGGTGAAGTGAGGGGTTATGAATACCGCAGAACTGCTGGTTCAGTGTCTCGAAAATGAGGGTGTTAAATATATCTTTGGTCTGCCAGGAGAAGAAAACCTACACATTTTAGAAGCGCTGAAAGATTCCTCTATCGAGTTTGTAACCTGTCGTCATGAGCAGGGCGCAGCCTTTATGGCAGATGTGTACGGCAGATTAACTGGGCAGGCGGGCGTTTGTCTCTCCACCCTTGGTCCTGGAGCCACAAACCTTATGACGGGGGTTGCAGATGCCAACCTAGATGGTGCGCCCCTCGTCGCCATTACGGGGCAGGTCAGCACTGACCGGATGCACATTGAATCTCATCAGTATCTCGACCTGGTGGCAATGTTTGCCCCCGTCACCCAGTGGAGCAGACAAATTGTCCAGCCCAACAGCACCGCCGAAATTGTTCGCAAAGCCTTCAAGGTTGCCCAAACCGAAAAACCAGGTGCCGTACATATCGACGTGCCCGAGAACGTGGCGGCAATGCCTGCCCAGGGGCATCCGCTCCACAAAAATGATTTAGATAAGGTCTTCGCCTCTTTCCATAGCCTGGATTTGGCTGCTGCTGCGCTTGCCAAGGCTCAAAACCCCTTAATACTGGTGGGGAACGGTGCCATTCGTGCCCAGGCTGCGGAGGCGCTGACAGAGTTTGCCACTCGGCTCAACTTGCCCGTCGCCAATACCTTTATGGGCAAGGGCGTGATTCCCTATACTCACCCGTTGGCGCTGTGGGCAGTGGGGCTACAGCAGCGAGACTACATTAGCTGCGGCTTTGACCGTACTGATTTGGTCATTGCCATCGGCTACGACCTGATTGAATACTCCCCCAAAAAATGGAACCCCACGGGCGATATCCCCATC
>JBGSVR010000121.1:0-2959 GCA_041752855.1 Thermosynechococcaceae cyanobacterium | reverse complement strand
AAAAAAGTTTTAAACGAAATGCGCTTGCCGTGCTGCTCTGCAATGCCTGCTGCCACAATGTTAGAAGATGCGCCGACGAGGGTACCGTTACCGCCCAGGGTTGCGCCGTACATCATGGCGTAAAACAGCGGCAGAATTTCGAGGGGAAGTTGCCCTTCAAAATTGGGGTCTGAAATAGCGGGGCTGGCTAAGCCAACGGTGACGACATACTGTTTGAGCAAAGGAACCATCGCCACCACAAGGGGAATATTGGGAATCAGGCTAGAGAGGATTCCCACGGTAAACAGCAGCAGGATAGACCCTAGCGCAATGTTTTTACCTAAAATTACCGCAAGAATGCCGGAAGCTCCTGCAATGACGCCCGTTTTTTCAAGTCCGCCAATCAGGACGAAAATACTCATGAAAAAAATCAGGGTACTCCAGTCCACATCTTTCAAGATGTTGGGGACGGAATCGGTTTTGCTGTGATGGCTAAGGAGCAGGCATAGAGTTGCACCTAAAAGCGCAATGGTTGCAGGAGAAATGGGCGTGGGTAACAGTTCGCCAATGACAAAAAAGAGTAGGACTGCACCCACAATAATGCCCCCTGGCAAGAGCATTCGGCGATGCTGAATTTTGATAGTGGGAAGCTGTTCTGGATGTTCTAGCTGGGCGCGCCAAATCGTCGGGAAGAGTCTGGGGAGCAGAAGCAGGATGGTAAGGATGGCGATCGCCCCACCCAAGCTCAGCTTCCCCAAGTAATCCAAAAAGCTGATATTAACGGCATCGCCCACAATGAAAGTGGCGGGGTCGCCTATGAGGGTGAGCAGTCCGGCACTGTTGGCGACAAACACCATCAAAATGAGCAGCGGCACAAAGTTAATGTTTAGCTCTTCTGCCATCGGGGGCACGAGGGGAGCCAGCAGCATGACGGTGGTGGCGTTGGGCAATACGGCACAAATGGGGGTTGTAATGGCGACAATGCCCAGCAGCAATCGCTTCCCTTCACCTTTGGCAAGAATGACGATACGGGTGGCAAGGTATTCAAAAATGCGGGTGGGCTGGAAAACGCGCACCATGATCATCACGCCTAAAAATAGCGCTAGGGTGGCGTGGCTGCGGCTAATGTAGGCGATCGCTTCCTGTAGGGTCAGAATATTGAGCAGCACCAAGAGTAAAGCTCCCAGCAACCCAGCAATCATCAGGTGGGTTTTTTCGCTGATGATGAGGGCAAATACGCTGATGAAGATGGCAGATGCGGCGATCGCAGACCAGTTTTCCATTGTGCTTCCTCTAGGATCTGGCTTCACGGTCTAGCTAGGTGATTACCCTTAACTTAAGCCTTGGGGTAACGGCAAATGTATTATCCCTTCTATAGGCACTTAAGCAATATCTTTGGGTGTATTAATAGACTGAGCAGATCTGCTATTACTGTGCTCTAGACTGTAGCCTATCGGTGGTCAGCAAAGCCTGAAACTGTGACTGGCGTAGCGCAACAGGCTCTGGAGCAGTATCCCAAAGACTTTCATAATAGAAGTACGCAACGCCTAACCCATTTGCTTGTGCAGCTCGCGTTTGGGACTGAATCTGCGCCATAGAGATGGGTCGATTTTGCAGCCCTGTCAAGATACCTACGCCCGTCGGAATTTTTTGCCGCGCTTCTGTAAGCTCTGGACGGGTGGCCTGAGCCATAAAGCTTTCTAGGGTGGGTCGATAAATTTGCACAATCAGCTCATCCACCCAGCCTTTGCGAATCCAGCCAAGCCAGTCTTGCAGATAGCCGCTGTAGGCGGTGTCGTAGGGGTTGGGCGCAACGGAGAAGACGGCGTTGGGACGGATGGCTTTCACCCGTTGGTTGAGCTGTTCGATAAAGTTAGAAATTTTGCTAGCGCGCCAACTCACCCAATGGGGGTCGTTGGGATGAGGCATACCCGTTTTTTTGGTTTCTTTGGTGTACAAGGCAAGGGTGTAGGGGTCGTAGCCAAAGGAGTTGGGCAAGCTGGTGTGGTCGTCAAACTGAATGCCGTCTCCGTCGTAGCGGGAGACCACTTCTGTGACTAAGTCAGAGATGAAGGTTTGCACTTCAGGATGAAAGGGATTCAGCCAGACCACTTCCCCTGCTGCGCCGACCCAATATTGATTGCCGTTAGACTGCTGGGTGAGCCAGTCGGGATGCTGAACTGCAAGTTCGGAGGTGGGTGGGGTCATAAACCCAAATTCCATCCACGGAATTACCCGCAATCCCTGCTGATGGCCTTTGGCAATTAGGTCCGCGAGGGTATCTTGGCCTTGTTTGCCTTGGGGCACAAAGTCTTGGATTTTGGCCTGTCTGGCAACGGCGCTAGGGTAAAGCGTGTAGCCAGAGTTCCATACCACAGGGTAGATGGTATTGAAGTTGAGCCGAGCGAGATCGGTGACGGCCTGCTGCGTTTTGGTGCGATCGCGCCAGATTACACTGTCGTTGATGGTGAGCCATACCCCTCGAATATCAGAGGGATTTCGCTGGGGATGAAGGAGGGTTGCTTGGGCAAGCCCTTGGGTCGATAACAGCGCAATCAGAAACAGGAGGGGCAGGCGAAGCCGAAGCTTTTTAAGTAGGTTCCTGATGGTGTTGACATGGGACTGAAGGTAAGTGAGCAGCATGGGCGGAGTGATTCAATACGGCTTTTTGTGAGTGGCGCTGGGCAGCTACCCCATCAAAATGACGGTATCAATGACGTGGATGATTCCATTATCGGCTTCGATATCGGCGGCAACGACGGTGGCATTTTTGACTTCAAATCCGTCGGAGCAGTCGATTTTGATAGGTGAGCCTTCGATGGAGGTGACAATACCGAGTTGGGCTAGGTCGGCTTTTGTATATTTACCGGAGACGACGTGAAAGGTCAGGATACGGGAAAGTTGGGGAATATTTTGTACTAGGGTCTGGATGGTGCCAGGGGGGAGTTTGGCGAAGGCTTCGTCGGTGGGGGCGAAGACG
>JBGSVR010000120.1:0-4030 GCA_041752855.1 Thermosynechococcaceae cyanobacterium | reverse complement strand
ACATCGGATTTTGAGGAGCAAAAAGTCTTGCTTAAGTTCGTTTAAGTCATAAAGCAAGTGGTTCAAGTCTCATCTAGTACTTCCACAACAACTTTTAATTTCATATCGCGATCCCCCAAGGACTTATGAGAAATATGGGATACGGCACCGCCATTGTTGTGTTTCAACAGGGCGATGTGTGGGCGCAGGGTATTGATGCCATCCCTGCTTAAGTGATTCAATCTACCTCTCCTGATTTAGTCGCCATCCATGCCGCAATTTCAGTCCCCACCTCACAACAACAGATCGAGAAAATTGCTTGGCGAGAGGGGTGGCACGTCCTAACCCGCAAACAGGGTGATGCCCCCTTCAGCGTAGTTGAGTTTTGGATAGAAAATCGAATTCTATTTGAATTTTTGCCACCAGAATTTGAAGCCCAATATTTGCAAAGTATGAAACCAAATGTACTTGAGCCAATTTTAGGCCATCCCCTTCAGTTGTTGGGGTTTGGGGAGCAGTGGAACGGTAAATGCACTTAAGCGTTCTCAATTCACATCTAACAGTGTTCTAATGCACTGCAAATAAAGCATTTTAGCCTTTCGCTCTGCCCCATGAAGCAACGGCAATAGAAGCATCAGAATTAGGGGTTTCTAACATTGCACAAATGCTCGTTTGTGCAACGATGCGAAGCTAACCAGAAAGATAGGTATTGGCTGTTGCATAAACGTATTGCAATAGGACATCAATTGGCAACAGGTTTATGCAATACAGTCCGTAGGTCACGCATGGCTTTTAACCTAGGCTCAAGGCATTTGTGGATAGAGCTGCTGGCTAAGGTTTTCTCTGGCTGCAATAGAACTGGAGCCTTAAGTGCATTTACCGTTCCATTGCTCCCCAGACCCCATGAACGCTAATCTATCTCCAAATAGCGCTTATGTGATAATACTATACTCCTTGAAAAAGGTATAGCAGACTACCAGTAGAAAGATTTCTGTCACTGCATATTTTTCTGGATGCAGAAAGCTACCCATCGTTTTTTCCTAAGACATTTACCCGCAACCAATCGGTCAAATCATCCAATCCTGCAAAATCTAGCAACGCCTCACCCAAAGCCTCAAGCTGGGGCAATGCTAGCGCCTGAACTTGGGCTTCAACGTTAGCAGGGAGGGTGCTTAGCCGAAGTCTGCGGGTTAGTTGGCGGAGGATGAGCGATCGCGCTTCTTCCGTTCTGCCTTCAGTTCTGCCCTCTTGATAAACCTTGGTTTCTTTGAGTTCACTTAATCCCAGCATCTTTGCAATTTCCTCTCGGCCTAACTTTGGGAATTTGTAGATGATGACTGTCTCTACTAACCCTATTATTACGTTTAGCTGAGGCTCTGCCACAGCCCTTTGTCGAGTTCGGCTCAATAAATCCTTAGCTTGAGAGACTGCATCCTTCTTTTTCGCTATAACCAAACGCATCAAATCTAAGCCAGTAGCGCTATCTGAAGCGGCTTTAAGGTCTTCCAGGTAAATCCGATGCACCTGATCACTATGGATAAGGTTGCGGAAAAGTCTGAAGTCAGTGGGTTCAATAGAGCGCCTTGGGAAAATGACAACAGCTTTCCAATCAAAGGTGTTGGGATTCAACTTCAAGAATAAATGGATCTCAGCAATGAGCCGATGGTAAAACGTTGGATCCTTCTGAAATTGAACCTCAAGAAAAATGACCGTTTGATCAATGGCATCTGGTTTAGGAAGCAATACACCATCTATACGAAAGCCCACCTGCTTAATTTCAACAGAGTCAAAGCTATAGTTTTCGGCAAGGTTAGTGGGTTGCCCCAGCAGTTCAAAAAGAATGCTGGGACTGGTTTTGAAGATGTGGAAGAATAGTGAATCTGTTTGCAAGGAAAGCGATCGCCTGTGAGAGTCAGCCCAATTCTACCGGATAGAGGACTGAAGTAAGTTAATCTACCCTTGCTTTGGGTCTATTCGCTTTTCTCAATGACAATAGTGAGATGTGCAACCACAGCAGTCTTCCTCTTACCCTCAACTAATTCATTGAGAAAGGAGATTTCATAAACGTAGACTCAGCGAGTGCTTATTACAAGCAAAAAACGTAAGCCGAAGGAAATGACCCATCCCCAAACAAGGCTAAGGAAAACAAGCGGGAGCCAACCTATGATGGACGAGTTGCCGCTTGAACCATCGCCAGGAATGAGCCAGAGTGGGAACGTTAAAATACGAGATGCCCATACATAAACCGTGCCACCGCCAATACCTGCCGAGAATGCGGTAATGAAGCTGAGAAAGAAATGGAGAATGGCGATAGTTAGAACACTGAGGGCAAAAGTCACGGATGTCTCTGTAATTTTCATGTTTTTAGTACCACCTCTTTCTTAAGCCGATCCTAAGATGTCAAATGGGTTCTATTCTTTAGCTTTTTTCCCTTCAGCTACTTATAACAGTATCAGAAACTGAGTTTTATACTGTTTCTAATGAAAGAGCAAACGATCCTCTAGGCTTAGAGAATTCTAGACTTTAACCTGTCTAAAGCCTGAAGCTATTGATAGCTAATTATCCATACTATAAGTTGCTTAGAACAATGATTGGTCATTGAACTTGTATGGAAAGCGATCGCCACATCCATCTAATTCTCGTCGAAGATGATGAAGTGGACGTTCTAAGCGTAAAACGTGCCCTTCATAAAAATAATATTCAGCACTCTCTTCATGTAGCATCCAATGGGTTAGAGGCACTTAGTTTTTTGCAGCAAGGTAGCCTAAGTCAACCCAAAGAATTCTATCATAACTACCTAATTTGGCTAGACTTAAATATGCCTAAAATGGGTGGAATTGAATTTCTAAAGATATTACGCTCTGATGAAAACTTGAAGCATATTCCCGTCATTATTTTTACTACATTCAATATAGATCAGGAGCGAATTGAAGCATACAACTTAAATGTTGCAGGCTATATTATTAAACCTTTATCGTTTTTAAGATTTGTTAAAATTATATCAATACTGGACAGATACTGGACACGTTGTGAACTGCTATAGCTAGTGTAATTTTATAGTTCTAATACTATAAAAATCTAAATCAACGTTATCCACAAATCTAAAAAACAGCGTTTTACAATTATTTAGGCCAAGTGAAGTAAAAAGTTGTGCCCTTACCGAGTTCTGACTCTAAACGAATCCTTCCTCCTTCAGTTTCAACAATCTTTTTGACAATGCTGAGACCTACACCGGAACTGTCGGAACTACTTTGAGGATTCACTGACTGAAAAATCATAAAAATTTTGTCGTGATTCTCTGGTGCAATTCCTGGCCCATCATCAGCCACCATAAATTCATAGAAAGCGCCTTGATCTTGGCTCGAAATGTGAACGGAACCATCCGGTCGCTCATGATGCTTAACGCCGTTGCTAATTAGATTGACAAACACTTGGTACAGTAAAAGTCTCTTAGTTCGTAAAACTGGCATTTCAGGCGCAATTATGATCTGAAACGTCGGTGCAGGCGCGACGGAGTCAATCACCTCACACAGTAGTTCTTCTACTGAAACCTGCTCAACGATTATTTGTGTCCGTTCAATCCGTGCATAGTTAAGCAGTCCGTTAATCATGTCTTGCATGCGATTGACTCGGTCTCGCAGCAGCGCCATTTGCTGTTGAGTGTCTGCTGAAATTGTTCCTTCTAGATCTTCTTCAATCCATTGGGATAGGTTGGAGACGGCTCGTAATGGCGCTTTTAAATCATGGGAGACGATATGCACAAAGCTATCCAGCTCTTGATTACGCTCATCTAGCTGAGCAGCGGTCTGAGCGAGTAAATTATTGAGGCGAGACAGTTCATGAGTACGCGCTTCTAAAACGTCTTGAGCCTCTTTAAGTTCGTTAATGTCAACACAGGAACCGATGTAACCAGGGAAACCGCATACGTTTCTTAATCAATGAGCGATGAGACATGTTGAAGTGTGATCATCCCTAGTGAAGAAGCTTTGCCATGTCCATCCCCTCCCAGACAACAACTAGCCCGACTGCTCTGATTGAGACCCATTTTGGG
>JBGSVR010000119.1:0-2968 GCA_041752855.1 Thermosynechococcaceae cyanobacterium | reverse complement strand
CCGTTCTGAAAAAATTGCTTCATACTGGCTCTGAACTTCGACATGGAGCAATAGCCAGATTGATTCACCTTCATTTAGCCAGACTTTAACCAGTTGATCCGCAAAGCGACGGCCTAATTCCCCGTCTCGTGAGATTTGTTGGAACTCCTTGTCGAGAAATTCATAGGGTTTTGACCAGTCCACTAGAGCAGCAGTATTGGGAAAGAAAAACTGCATAGCTTGCGGAAAATACGTTCTGAGAACGTCCTTCCACGGAGAATCAAGGTCTGCTCTGGGTAAAGTCATAAATGCGTGAAGCTATGGCTAAGGAAAGAAACTAAAAGGTTAGTCGCCTTGATTGTAAAGGCAAAAGTCAATAAAACAGCGCTTCGCCAGCGGGCATCTTCCGAGGGCCGCTATGTTTTGGTGTACGGGATTGCGGCTGACATTAGCAGCCCTCGGAATAGCCCAAAAGTGTAGCGCATTCGGTTCGGCAATCTCACTCACTTGAAAATTTTCTTGCCTTTGGCATCGAAATTTTTCTCGCTCGGAGTTGCCTCAAATTGGGCATTCTGCATTAACTGGAGTTATCAGGACATCGAAGACGAGCGAAAAACTAAGGAACAATAAACTTAGAGGCGACGCTTTTAACTAATAAGCAAAAACTGAATAAATCCCTAAAAGCCTGGTCATTGATCAGGTTTTTTGATGTGAAAAAGGCTGATTTTACTTGCTTTTAAAGCTTAAAAACGATATTATACATACATAGACAAAGACAAACACCGAAGGCGGTCATACCAGGGTTAGGCCACCCGCCACAAAGCGTCGGAACACTGCTGATACCGCAGCCACCGGAGTAGTCCGATGTCCCTCAAGACTTAAAACTGAGCAGATTCAAAACTTTTGAAAAACTTTAGTGGAAGGGTTCTAGATTGGAACCCTTTACCCTTCCACAGGCCAAGTAGACCTATGGAGATTGTGACATGAATAAGTTCAAGCCCAATGCCGAAGCTGCCCAACAGAAACAGCAGGAGGCTCTAGAACTGCTAGAGCAAGGCATCAAAGCACTATCCGAAAGCGGTAACTGGGAAGACTACCTTAAGGTTCAAAGCCGCTTTCATCGCTACAGCTTCAGAAATGTGGTGATGATTCTAAGCCAATGCCCAGACGCAACCCGCGTAGCTGGCTATCGTGCATGGCAAGAAATGGGGCGACAAGTTCGCAAAGGCGAAAAAGCGATCGCCATTCTTGCGCCTATCATCCGCAAAGTTGAAGACGTTACCACCGGAGAAGACGTTAAACGACTAACCGGATTTAAGGGTAGCGCGGTCTTTGATATTGCTCAGACCGAAGGCGATGAGCTACCGCAGCTCAGCACAGCGCTCAACGGCGATGATGCAGGGCTGCTAGACAAGCTGTTAGAGTTTGCCGCCAGTTTAAACATCCCCGTTAGCTTTAAGGGCTGCTTTGGTGTGAACGGTAGCTGTCACTTTAGCGACGATGGACAGATTGAAATCAGCGTTGAATCCCTGCTTTCCCCCCTGCATCAATGCAAGACCTTAGCCCATGAGCTAGGCCATGCTCTGATGCATTCAGAGAAAGACTACCGTCTGCACAACAGCAAAAGCCAGATTGAGCTAGAAGCCGAGTCTGTAGCGTTCACAGTGCTGAATTACTTCGGACTCGACTCAGGCGACTACAGCTTTGCCTATGTGCTGAACTGGAGCGGTGGCAGTGAAGAGGCGATCGCCCAACTCAAGGAGTCAGGGCACCGGATACAGGGTGCAGCTCACCAGGTCATTGACTGGGTTGAAAGTCAGACCGAAGAAGTCAAAGAGCCAGAGCGTGAGCTAGTGGCGGCATAGGCCGAAGCGAAGAGGGCTAACCTTAGCCCCCTTCTGTGCTTAAAAAAATTCTAATCAACTCATTTCAGACCCATGCCACAAGAGGGAAAAACCTTTGAATGCAACGTTAGACCACGGTACCGACCATCAACAATGCACCTGCACTCAGAGCAAACATTTTCAAGGACTCAATCACCGCCAAACTGTTGAGCGATTGGTTGAAGCACTGCGAGATGCCGACGCGCTTTTGAAGATCTCTCACTCAGTGTTTGGCACCATCCGCGACAACCTCGAAGGCAGCGCCGAACCCAAGGCGATCGCCAAAATGATAGAGCTGACCCAAAACACTCAGCGCATCATTGACGGCTACGAGGACAAGCTTAATAGAGCTTGGCTCGGTGACTGACGTAGAGCTACAGCCCCGCCAAAGCGAAAAAGCAGAAGCGGGGCTGACTTTTGGAGCAGAGGCGATCGCCTAACCATAGCTACCCGCGCCCACCGACCACCAGCCCCCGCCATCAAGCGAGGGCACCCACCACCACGCCCAGAAGGGCGAAGGAAAAGCAATATGAATCAGCACCAGATTGAAGCCCAAGCAAAGCTAGTGTCCGAGCGCTTGGGAGTGGAAGCCCAATCCGTTGCAGCAGTTCTTACGGAATATTGGTCAGAGCAAATTGCCTATGTTTGGGGAATTGAGGATGTGCAAGATCGAAGACCTACACTGACCGACGAACAGGCTCGGGAGGTGCTGGATCGTCTGATGGATACGCATGATGCAAACTATGGCATCAACTGGGAAATAATTGATGTCAATATTGCGGCCTTGTTTGGCTACACGGATATCGAGTAACCACATACTTAGATGCCGCCAGAGAACGGGCAGAGCGGGAGGCAGCGGCAGCAGATGCGAAGGTTTAGGCGATCGCTTAATTCGAGAGCGCGGCAAATTTATGCAAAAGATTGAGCGATAGCTAGAACGTCTTCGCGTCGAGGATCTGGATAGATGGCTAAAACAGCGCCCCAGATATCTACCCTCTTATCACTTGAAAACTTCATCAAAGGTCTTACAACAGATTCATTTTTGGGCAGCGCCTTGTCGTTGAAATGCGGTTTAAGGTCTGCAATGATTTCTGCGGCGGAAATCA
>JBGSVR010000118.1:0-2243 GCA_041752855.1 Thermosynechococcaceae cyanobacterium | reverse complement strand
TACCGCTTCACCTCGCACTACGATTTTGGTGCCTGCTCACAATGAAGCCGCAGACATTGCGGTCACAGTTCAGTCTCTTTTGGGAGAGTTGCAACAGGGTGATCGCCTGATTGTAATTGCAGATAACTGTGGCGATCGCACGGCTGAAGCAGCGAGACAGGCGGGTGCATTGGTTCTAGAGCGCACAGACCCTGTGAATAAAGGGAAGGGCTACGCGCTAGACTATGGACTCAAATTTTTGGCAAAAGAGCCGCCAGAGATGGTGGTATTTATGGATGCAGACTGTACCGTAAAACCAGGCAGCATTGGAACTTTGGCACAAACGGCCTGGAATCTTCAGCGTCCGGTGCAAAGTACCTATCTAATGGAGCAACCCGCAGAGGCAACCCTTCGCGATCAGATTTCGGCATTTGCCTTAACCCTTAAAAACTTGGTGCGTCCCCTTGGCATGAAGGCTCTAGGATGGCCTTGCCTATTAACGGGTTCGGGCATGGCGTTGCCTTGGAGCTTGCTTGCGCCGATTTCTTTGGCAGGCAACCGCAACGCAGATGATATGCAGCTTACGGTGGATCTGTCGCTTCAGGGTATGTCGCCCGTGTATGAACCGCGATCGCAGGTTATGGGGCGGCTGATGCGAGCAGAGGATGCCTACAGTCAGCGCACCCGCTGGGAGCATGGTCATCTCAGAATGATTTTGACCCAGGTACCTCGACTTCTGAAAGCTATGCTGATTCAGCGGCGATTTGATTTGCTGATCTTGGCCTGCGATATGGCAATTCCGCCGCTCTCTCTGTTTATGCTGCTGTGGATAGGCATTGCCTTTTTGAATTTAGGTGCGCTCAGTGTTGGCGTGGTGAATCCCTTAAGCTTTATTTTTAGTCTTTTGGCAGGTTTCCCCATCATTTTGGGTGTTTGGACTGCTTGGCATCGGTTTGGACGAACCCTTCTACCGAGCCAGAACTGGAAAGCAGTGCCCAGCTATCTACTTTGGAAAGCGCCCATATACCTAAAGTTTATGACCCGCCCTCAAACCCGCTGGCTCAAAACCGAACGGGATAGAGATAGGAGTGTTGATCAGCTTGATTAACCGGATTGCTGAATCCATGCCACGCAGGAAACTGGGAAATCTTTCTCAATTAGAAAACTGGCTTTATGGATGAGATCAACACGCAGTCTAGAGTTGTGAAGCAGTATCTGGCGCAATTTCAAGACCTTGCTCTTGTGTTGTTTTCTGTTGATCTGTTATTAAATCCTTCAATGCATGGATTTGAACACCAATATCTTGGCAAGCTTGTCTGAGTTCACTGCTAAATGCGTGAAGGTCACTTCCATAACCACAAAGTCTTGCAGCTGTATCAATGCCCTGTGGAGCGTTAGCCTTGGCACAATCTATCAATGTAATACCTTTAAGCGGTTGGGCGGTTGCCATAATATCAAACCCAAACTTGTTTCATCTCACACTTTACTTACAAGCTTGGGGCTGATAGATCCCCCCAAAGGCATGTAATTCGCTGCTTTTCACTACGATGGTGGTGCTTCTCAGGAAAAGGTGGTGTGTTTCTCCATCCTTATTTCGTTGAGATCTACACATTCTGTAGCAGCACCGCATCCATGTTTTGCGATAGCTTGAGACATGAGGGCTATCCTCAACGCTGCCAATACCTGAAACCATTGAATGGATGAGCGATCAGAATGGATAAAATGCAAGAATTGACTTGGACAGCGCTCCAAAATGGGTCAGATATCCGAGGCGTTGCATTAGAGGGGGTTGCTGATGAAGCCGTCAACCTAACCCCTGAAGTCGTCAATATTTTAGGTAAAGCATTTGTGCAGTGGCTCGAGCAAAAACAAGGGACAGCCACCACAGACCTTACCGTATCTATAGGGCGAGACAGTCGCCTATCCGGTGAAGTGCTGATACAGGCAGCGATAGATGGCATTTCATCTTTAGGCGCTACTGTTTATGACTTTGACATTGCCTCTACACCCGCAATGTTTATGAGTACGGTGACGGCTGGGTTTAACTGCTGTGGGGCTATTATGTTGACCGCTAGTCACCTGCCTTTTAATCGCAATGGCCTCAAGTTTTTTACAGCGCAGGGTGGACTGGGCAAGCAGGATATCACTGACATTCTAAAACTGGCGCAGCAAAACGACTTTGGCAGTGCCGCAAAAAGTGGCTCAGTGACAAAGCGCGACTTTATTTCTACCTATGCCAACCATCTGGTGCAAACCATCCGGCA
>JBGSVR010000117.1:0-6875 GCA_041752855.1 Thermosynechococcaceae cyanobacterium | reverse complement strand
GCAACGTGGTGTGGGCCTTGTAAGCTGGTGGGGCCTTTGATCGATCAGTTGGCGGGTGAATATGGCGATCGCGCCAAAATACTCAAACTCGACATTGATGCCAATAAGCCTGTTGCAAAACGCTTTGGCCTACGGAGTATTCCTGCGGTGCTGTACTTTAAGCAAGGTGAATTGGTTCAAACCATCGTTGGCGTTAAACCTTACGAAGAGTTCAGCAACACCCTTGAAGGGTTAGTTTAGAAGCTCTTAGGGTTGAAGTCTCAGGGTTGACACGCTTTTAATGGTAGGGATGCTTGTGTGCTGCATCCTCTTTTTTTGTGACCTAACTCAAAATCATACAACTGCTATTTTCCGGATCTGGGACTAATTAAGAGATCCCTCTTTTAGGGAGAACTCTTGCGACCCAAGCATGTCCGCTTTCTCCATCCACTAAACTATACAATTGCACTACTGTTGTTCGCCAAATCCCAAGGAAGCAATGCGGCTCTCTCAAATGCTATTTGTTACCCTGCGTGAAGATCCCGCAGAGGCAGAAATTCCAAGCCATAAGCTGCTTTTACGGGCAGGCTACATCCGCCGCATTGGTAGCGGGGTTTATGCTTATTTGCCGCTCATGTGGCGCGTGCTTAAAAAAGTGACGCAGATTGTGCGTGAAGAAATGGACGCAACGGGCGCACAAGAGTGTCTGCTACCCCAAATTCAGCCCGCTGAGCTTTGGCAAGAGTCGGGGCGTTGGGACACCTACAAAGCCGAAGGCATTCTGTTTAACCTCAAAGATCGCCAAGGGCGAGAACTGGGCTTAGGCCCCACCCACGAAGAAGTGATTACCGCCGTCGCTCGCGATATGATCCGCTCCTATCGTCAGCTCCCGCTGCATCTGTACCAGGTACAAACCAAATTCCGCGACGAAATTCGCCCCCGCTTTGGTCTGATGCGAGGTCGCGAATTTATTATGAAAGATGGCTACTCGTTCCACTCTGATGTGGAAAGCCTGAAAGAAACCTATGGGCAGATGTACCAGGCATATACCAACATTCTGCGGCGATCGGGCTTAACCTTTCGGGCGGTGGAGGCCGACTCTGGGGCGATCGGGGGGTCGGGTTCTCATGAGTTTATGGTTTTAGCCGATGCGGGTGAAGATGAAGTGCTTTACACCGAGGACGGCAAGTACGCCGCCAACGTTGAAAAGGCGATCGCCCTCCCCCCAGAAGCCACCGCTTCCGCGTTTGCCACAGGCGAAGTCAAAGACACACCCAATGCCAATACTATTGAGGCACTGTGTCAGCAGCTCAATTGTGATGCAACCACCATTGTTAAAAACGTCCTGTACCAAGCCGCCTTTGATAACGGTCAATTGGTTTTAGTCTTAGTCAGCATTCGTGGCGACCAAGCCGTCAATGAGGTCAAGCTTAATAACGAGCTAGTGAAGGTTGCCGCAGACTACAAGGCAAAAGCAGTCTTAAGTTTGACCATTGCCGATGCTGAAAGCCAGTCCCAATGGGCAGCAAACCCCATCCCTGTGGGGTATATTGGGCCAGATCTCTCCGATGCGTTGATCCAGTCCAAACCGAATGTTGCGCCTAAATTTTTGCGCTTCGCCGATCAAACCGTGGTGGAGCTTCAAAACTTTGTGACGGGCGCAAACCATCCCCACCAGCACCTCGTGGGCGCAAACTGGGGCAAGGTGATGCCTCTAGGGAAAGCTGTGGATGTCCGCAAAGCTACCGTAGGCGATCTCGCCCTCCATGACCCCACTCAACTGCTCAAAACCGCACGGGGCATTGAGATTGGTCATATCTTCCAGCTCGGTACTAAATACTCAGCGGCTCTGGGTGCAACCTTCGCCACAGAACAGGGCGAAGAATCTCCTTTGGTCATGGGCTGCTATGGCGTAGGGGTGTCCCGACTAGCCCAAGCAGCAGTAGAGCAATCTCACGACAAAGATGGGATTATTTGGCCTGTGGCGATCGCCCCCTATCATGCGATCGTCGTTATTCCCAACCTCAAAGAAATAGCCCAAGTCGAAGCGGCGGAAAAAATCTACCAAGACCTTAACGCGGCAGGCATTGAAACCCTGCTTGATGACCGTGATGAGCGCCCAGGCGTGAAGTTCAAAGACTCGGAATTGATTGGGATTCCGTATCGAGTGGTGACAGGGCGATCGCTGGCGCAAGGTAAGGTTGAAGTGGTTAAACGTGCCGATAAAACCGCTGTCGAGATCCCCATTGCAGAACTGGTTGCGACCCTCAAAGCCTGGATTGCCGAAGCGGTACAGTAATGCTGGAACTCATCGGCTGCATGAGCAGTCCGGTGAAGCAGCAGAGTATCCTAAGAATGAAGGTTGGAGTGGAGGAGTCGGTTGGTTTATGGTGAAATCTCGAATGCGTAGGGTGGGGATGCTCTTTAGCATCGTTCTGATGGCAGCTTTGCCGTTTGGGCTAAGTGGCTGCTTAGAGACGGATACGCCCAAGACAGCGTCTTCGCCTACTTCGACTGTGCCTTTTGCTGAACCTACGCCAACAGAAACACCTTCCGCTGAAGTTATAAACCCTACGCCAACGGCAGAAGCGAAAGTCTATTGGCTGCGTAACAATGGCAAAAAGCTAGAGCTTGCGCCTGTAAAGATTGCCGTTGACGGGGGTGGTACTGACCGTGAACAGCTTAAGGCCACGGTCGAACGATTACTTAAGGGACCCGCGAATAGTGATGTCACTAGCTCGATTCCTGAAGGGACAAAGCTCAACGCTCTTAAAGTTGAGAAAGACGGCGTTCATGTAGATCTGAGTAAGTCCTTTACGAGTGGCGGGGGCAGCACCTCTATGCAGGCGCGGCTGGGTCAGGTGATTTATACCGCTAGCAGCCTAAACCCCGCAGAGCCAGTTTGGGTTTCCATTGATGGCGAACCTCTGGCGGTCTTGGGTGGCGAAGGGTTAGAAGTTTCTCAACCCATGACGCGAGATGATTTTACGAAAGGATTTTCGCTCTAGCGTGCGGATTCTGGGTGCAGACTTTGGGCGCGGACTCTGGGTGCGAAGCTTAGCCAGGCGATCGCCAAGGGTAATAATACTTCGGGTTTGCATTGTTAGCGTCTTAACCCTAGCGCTCAGTCTAAGCCTTGCACTCTCTGCAAACAGCCAGTTTTCGGTATCTACTAACACCAACGCGAACAGCTCGTTTTTACCGTCCAAAGTGTCGCGCTTTGGCAATATCGAAGTCACTGCTGTGCGATCGCGGCTAACGGGTAAGCCTCTTTTTGAGGTGGCTTCTGCAACGGTCTTAAACCGAAGTAGCCCGGGAGATAAGGTTCCGGTTGAGGTCAGAGCCGCCCAAATTGTGGGCACCTTAGATCGAACCATTACGCATTTTGTGCAAACCAAAGAGCCGCTTCAGGTCTTGGTGAGTCAGCTCAATGGTGCCCTTGTGTTGGTCGCCAATAGTCAGTCGCGCCAATTTCAGTTGGCGACCGTTACAGACTTAGATGTTTACTACTACGGTCAATCTCAGGCGGACGTTGCCACGCAATGGCAGAAAAGCCTTCAGCAAGAGTTAACGGAAGAAGTTCGACTGACTTCGCCGACCGTATTTTTAAACTATCTATTCACGGCATTTAAGCTATTTTTAGTGATTTTTGTTGCCAGTTGTCTACTCTGGCTGCTTCAGCGATCGCTCCGTCGTAAGTGGAAAGTCTTGAGGTCACAGCAAAAAGCCCATCAGCTAGAGGCTAAAGCTGACCTAAAAGAGTCTGAAACCTCGGATTTACAAGAAGATGGGGTTGTGAAACTGCGATCGCAGTTCTTACTGACGCTCCAAGGTTTTTTAAGCCTCAAACGACAGCTTTGGCTGTACTCATCTTTGCGATGGCTCCTGTTTTGGGCGCAGGTTTTACTGTGGTACTTTGGCACCTTTATCGTCATTTCCCAAATTCCCTACCTCATGGGCTACCGAAATTGGTTGTGGGGTACCCCCGTCCAGATTTTACTGATCTGGTTTGCCACAGGGTTAAGCATTCGCATTAGCCACGGACTCATTGACCGCTTTAGCCAAAATTGGGCGAACAGCCACTTTTTATCCCAAGCCTTGGGTGACTCCCAGCGTAGACTACTGCGATCGGCGACCATCAAAACCGCTGCCGATGGGCTGATCACCTTTGTGCTAAGCATCACAGGTATCCTTGGGGCGCTCAATGTTTTGGGTATTCCCACCGGATCTGTCTTGGCAGGGGGAGCTATTTTGGGCTTAGCGATTTCCTTTGGGTCGCAAAGTCTTGTGAAAGACCTCGTAAATGGCTGTCTAATTTTGGTTGAGGATCAGTTTGCTGTGGGCGATGTGGTGCAGCTCAATTCTTTTCAGGGGCTGGTAGAAAATCTCAATTTAAGAGTGACGCAACTCCGTAGCCCCGATGGAAAGCTGATTACGGTGCCCAATAGCTCCATTACCGCCGTTGAGAACCTGACCCGAAGCTGGTCGCGGGTAGATTTTTCGATTGAGGTGGCCTACGAAGCGGATCTTAAAAAGGCGCTGGCGGTGTTACAGCAGGTAGCGCAGCAGCTCTACGAAGACCCTGCTTGGCAGCCTAAAATTCCTGAACCGCCCGAGGTTTTAGGGGTAGACAATTTATCCCATACAGGGATGCTGCTGCGGGTGTGGATCAAAACCGTACCCCTAGAGCAGTGGCGCGTGGGGCGCGAATTTCGCTATCGGGTGCGGCTTGCGTTTGAAGATCAGAATGTGCCCATTGGCAAACCGCAGTTAATTGCCTCGACAGGGGATGAGCGTAAGGAACAGGGGGCGTTGCCGACTAATAGCAGTCTTCATTAGACCTTTTGCATCGATCCTAGCTCCCTCATTCCAATCCCCTTCGGCAGGCTCCCTATGAGGCTATACCAAAACAACAGCCTCCTCTCACAATCTCAGGACAGTGCAAAAGGTCTATCAAAAGAAGGATTCAAATTTCGCCTCTGTGTTTTATCTCCAGGATTACGGTCAGGATGAGACTTATGGGCAAATTTGCGGTAGGCTCGTTTAATTTCTTCAGTGGTTGCGGTTTTTCTGACTCCCAGGATGGTGTAATAGTCCTTAAAATCTGTTGCGGCTGGCATCATTGACCTCTTATGGGTAGCGTTTCTGAAGCCTTTAAAGACCAGGTGTGATGGGCGGTAAAGTCTAAAATAGACTGGTGATAATTGCTAAGGCTCTCTCGATGTCCAACGCTCAAGAAAGTCATATCAGAGTCTTGGAGCTGCTGATATAAATGTTCTTCATTTTTAGAATCGAGGGCGCTGGTGGCCTCATCTAAAATGGCGTAGTTGGGCTTATTGAGCAGAAGACGCGCAAAAATTAGGCGCTGCTGTTCTCCTAAAGACAAAACCTCTGCCCAGTTTTGTTCAGCGTTGAATCCGCCGTGACGTTGCTCTAGGTCGGGTAAATTGACCTGAATCAAAATTTCCCTCAACTGCGAATCTTCAACTGATCCATCCATTTTTGGATAGAGCATTTGATCTCGTAAGGTTCCTAAAATCATGTAAGGCCGCTGCGATAAAAACAGAATTTGCTCAAGGGTCGGTCGCAAAATCGTGCCTGTACCAGCATTCCACAGTCCTGCGATCGCCCTTAGTAAAGAACTCTTCCCGCATCCGCTTGGTCCTCTTATGAGCAGACCTTCACCTGTGGCTAGTTTGACAGATAGATCTTCTACCAACGTCCTTTGATGGTTGGGCGTTTGGAGCGTCATATCTTCTAATGCGAGGCAATCAGAAATTTCAGTTTTAATCGTAGTTTGCTCAGTAAGTTCAGTCTCCTTATTGGTTAAGTGGACATCCAGAGATTCCGAAAAGGCGTGTAAGCGATCAACACCTGCGCCAAAAGTAGCAATAGACTGAAAGCGAGCCACAATAAGGTTAAGCGAGAAAAAGACTCGGATGAAAGCCCCTTGTGCTTCGGTGACTTTACCAACCTCCAACTCACCTGCAAAAATGCCAGGTGCTACCACAATTGCAGGCAGAATGTAGGGCACAAATTCATAGGCGTTGGTCAAGATATTGAGATTCAACTCCCAAAAGATTAAGCGCTTAAAGTTATCAAAGGCTTCGATAAATCTGCTTTTGATTTGCTCAGACTCGCGCGGCTCTCCCTGGTAAAAGGCGATCGCTTCGGCATTCTCTCGCACCCGCACTAAGCTAAACCGGAAGTTAGCTTCTTTTTTAAGCTGCTCAAAATTGAGCCGCACTAGGGGCTTCCCGAATACTCCAACGGTTGCTAAGGTGCCCACCAGCGCATAAAGCACCAAAAATAAGATTAATGGCTTAGAAATGCTCCAGAGTACGCCGCTAAAGGCACCGATCGATAATAGCGAATCAACGACCGCCAGCAGTAGCGTTAATGACTCTTGGGTAAAGCTTTTGATGTCTTCGGTGATCCGCTGATCGGGGTTGTCGATGTCGGCATCAGCATGATTTAAGTTATAAAATGCCCGATTTTGGAAGTAGCGATCAATAAAATGATTCGTGAGCCATCGCCGCCATTCTAAGCCTAGGCGATCGCGCAGGTAATCGTAGCCTGCATAGAGCGGTGCATAAATGACTAATGTTTCGGCAAAGACCAGAATTGTCTGCCAAAATCTGGCCTCATCTTGGGCAGACAGTGCCGAGATTAGCGCGCCTCGCTTGTTATTGAGCAGTACACTAACGCCTGTGTAGCCCAAGGACAAAAGGATGACCAGCAGCAGTAGCCCACGTGCGCGCCATTTTTCGTCGCTGGACCAGTAGGATTTGGCGATCGCCCAAAACTGCTTGAATATAGTCAGATTAAATCGTTGCATTGCTTGTATTCATACAGAACGGTTTAACTTATGAAATACGTCTAGCTGTTACATCGAG
>JBGSVR010000116.1:0-3272 GCA_041752855.1 Thermosynechococcaceae cyanobacterium | reverse complement strand
CAACTGGTACGAATTGTTTTTAAGCTATGAATGGCTTTTGGCGACAATAATTCTATTGTTGAAAAATTGGCTAAAAGCCCATTATGCCAAGCTATTTGAGATTTAACCTGCAAGACGTTAAATCAAAATAGACAGGCACGTTTTTCTCTATCGTCATGTTCTACACCAAGACATTGACGGTCGTATTGATGCTATACGAGCCAAACAATCTCGATACTTACCCACGGTGCTCACTCACGAAGAAACGATCGCAGTCATTTCTCAGCTTTCTGGCACCTATCAACTTGTTTGTCAGATCCTCTATAGAAGCGGTTTGCGCTTATCTGAGGCATTATGTTTGAGGGTTAAAGACATTGATTTTGCTCAGTCTCAGATTGTCGTGCGCGATGGCAAGGGTGGCAACAGTCGTCTTACGATGCTTCCTTTGAGTCTCTGTGAACCGCTCAAAGACCATCTTCACCTCACGAAACTTCAGCGCCAACAGGATTTAGCAAAGGGCTATGGTTCGGTTTACTTACCTTATGCCTTAGAACGTTTCTGGGAAAGGCTTCTCAATATTTTCAGATACTCAAATATAGCGATCGCCTCCAGCCCGCATCCATAGCGAAAAAGTACCGGAGCCAAGCCGTCGAGTAGATAGACGGTCGCTCTTGCTTCAGCCGACGACAGCACCGCCCAGGATTGAGATGAGGCATGTTGACCGCTATTCAAAACCGGAGCAGATTCGAGGGCAGCGGCTACTATTCGAGAAATTGGATCAAGGACTGGATAAACGCCCCGCACTGGAACACTTCGTCATTCTGAACATCTAGGGCGCTCAGCAATACTGGATAGCTGACGCTGAGACAGATAAGATCGTCCTACGCCAAGCCTTTGCAACGCTCCAGCACTGCCATGCAGCAGTCGGGCTAGAGCAAACATTCAATATCGCAGAGGTGCTAATGCAAAGACCGTCGGAGACGATGGAGCGCGTGGGTGTTCTTTAAACGATAATAATCAAAAGCCTTTCTTGGAATGATGCCAGTGACTCCCGACCACTCAACCTCTATTGAGCATCAAAACGTACCCCAGGCTCATCGTGGCCTACACGATTTTCTGTACAATTCTGAAGAAGAACACTCCGTAGCGGCATCTGAAGCACCCGCTATAAAAATCAACTCAGAAAGTGCTGTTACTACCCTTGAAGCTTGGTGTGCAGATACCGCCGAGGCCAAAGTTGCCGGAGTCTATGCCGTGCTTGATCATGAGCGCCAAACCCAATACATTGGCTACTCTCGTAACGTTACCCTGTCTCTCAAAAGTCACCTTACCCAGCACGGCGAGCAAACCTGTGCTTTTGTAAAATGCCAGCCCTTCAAGTTCCCCAAACGAGAAGAAATGGAGCAGCTTCGAGATGCCTGGATTACAGAACTCCCCCAAGTGCCAGCAGGGAATGCAGATACCAGCGGCACCTGGGCTGGCACTGTCAAAGATGCCGCCAGCCAAACCATGTCCTCCGCAGAGCGCGAAGCCTATGAAGAGAAAAAGCTAAAGCTTCGGCGAGCGATGGCAGACGGTACCCTCCACCAAGAAATAGCCCAAACCGATGCACAACGACATCAGGCACTAGAAGCTGCTGTCGAAAACGATAACTGGAGCGCCGTCATTCGTGAGCAAACCCAAGATACGCAATCAATCTAAAGAGAAAACCCAATCGGTAAACTGAGATGGTTTTAGTTTCTTAAGTAGCGTGAATAAAGTGAAAAGATTACTGAGTTAACGGGTGCAGCAGACCATCCCGTTTCGCTTCCATAGCTTCCTGTGGTTGGCGAGTAGGCGATCACTCCCACCCGCCAGCGCCACGCGGAAGCATCGCACTAACCACTTCCGCCGCCGCCCAGGATACCGCTAAAATTTTGCGTTTACAGGGCTGTCGTTAGTCCAGTCACGGCATGAGCTAGTCGCAGTTCAGGCCAAAAATAAGGGTGAGCGTTCCCCCTTCCTTTGCCTAACTACCTAATGAAGGTTGCTTGTTTCACTTAACGAAAGTCGTCACCGCCCAGCCACACAACGGCGACTTAAAGCAGTCTTCATCTACCACAGTCCGAATCGTGAGCGCCGCCGTCGAAGGCACGAGGACGATCGCCGTTATCCCGACCGCCCAGGCGAGAACATGCGAGTCTGTGCAAAACACCCGCACAGCCCACGACGCATTATCAAGCCACCGAGCGAACTTCTCATTATTAAGCCGCTGCTCTCGTTCCCGTTCAGCCTTTGCTATTTGAGCGATCGCCGCTTGAGCTTTGACGAGGGCTTTTGCTTGAGCCTCTGAGCCTTCTGCTTCTTGACCATCTAGATGAGTTAGGCCGATTGGGCGACCATAACCCTATTTGTTCATCACATACATGCTTTGGGACACTTTGAAGCCCTATGGTTTTAGCGTAGCAGCCCCGAACGTAGCATTAAACTTACGACACCAGATTGCCGCTGATTTGAAGTCATCTAACTTGATGTTGTCTGGAATGGGGTAACTCTGCGTCCCGCTATAACTCTTTAGCGGCGCTAACAGGACGTAATCACCCTCCTTAATGGGGAAAGCAGGCGGTTTGGTAGACCCAATGACATTGGCTAAACGATGTAGAATCACAACCAGGTCAGGGCCAGAAGTGGAAGTGGTAAAAGTTTGATCCAGCTCTAGTAGGCGCTGGTTATTCTGCATCACAATCCGAACGGCTCCCTGTGTTGGATGCTCCCCATCAACAAACTTGCCAGAACTCAACACCGATGCCTGAGATGATTGAGCGGTTTGGGCAGAGGGCGAATTGGCAACTGGAGTGGTGGACTTAGGGCTTTCGCTCACGGGATTAGAGACGGATTGCTGAGTTACGGCATCATTGCCACAGCCCAACAAACTAACGGTGGCAATGATGCCCGTGACCAGTAAAAAACGATGGGATTTCATCACAAATCTCCTAATATTAAGTAGTTCTTGAGGAATGATCATTGATACCTCTCCTTTTTACCTAACGAAGGTTGTCACCGCCCAGCTACACGGCACCGTCTTAAAACAGGATTCATCCACGACAGTCCGAATCGTAGGCGCCGCCGTCGAGGCCACCAGGACGATCGCCGTTATCCCAACCGCCCAGGCCAGATGTTAGCGCTGATAAGGTCTGTGCTACGTAACAACTGCCAGTGGAAGTACTTTCTGTTCTTTCCAGTAAAGATCCCAAGATTGATTCAACGTAACTGTCTTCAAAGCAGCCAGTCCATCTGCCGTTTTTTCTGACCAG
>JBGSVR010000115.1:0-6642 GCA_041752855.1 Thermosynechococcaceae cyanobacterium | reverse complement strand
CCGTTAACTTCTCAATTGTGCGAACGATCTCAATGAATTTGTTTCGACACAATGGCTTTGCTTCTATCACCAAAGGTCTCAGACAGCTTGCTCATGATGTGCCTCGTCTATTTTTCTTTTTCCAATAAATCAGCCCTGCTTAGCGATAGGGAGAAGGGGAACCAGATTTTGCTCCCTCTCCCTAGGGAGAGGGCTGAGGTGAGGGCGTGCAAGGTGTAGGTTATTAAATTCATGATCCCTACCGAAACGGCGGAGAAAACATCAGTCCACCTTGAGTAGAGAGCTTATTTAACCCTCGCTCTAGCTTAAGCGACGTTTTAGGGCCAAGGTTACGGTCATAAACTTCGCCGTAGTTACCGACGTGTTTAATCACCCGCGTAGCAAAATCTTTGGGCAGTCCAAGCCCCTTTCCTAACTCGCCTTCCTGCCCTAAAAACCGCCGAATAACAGGGTCTGTAGAACTAGCAAACTGCCCAATATTTTGAGAGGTAATCCCTAAAGATTCACCCTGAATTAGGGCATAAACCACATATCGCACCACTGCTGACCACTGGGTATCACCATCACTCACGGCTGGTGCTAATGGCTCTTGAGACAGCAGTTCTGGCAGAATAATATTTTGTTCAGGTTTAGGAAGCTTCGTGCGTCGAGACACGAGCTGGGAACGATCGGAAGTAACGCCATCACATCGCCCTTGGGCATAGGCTGCAAAGGTGGCGTTAACGTCTTCAAACACAACCGCCTTATACTGTACGCCCAGTTTCCGCATCTGATCTGAGAGGTTTTGCTCATTGGTTGTGCCCGTTTGGGTGCAGATGGCCTTCCCCTGAAAGTCTTTGAGCGTCTTAAGGCCACCACTTTGGCGAACCATCATCCCCTGCCCGTCATAAAACACTACGGGGGCAAACTCTAGCTTATTTTCGGTATCGCGGCTCATCGTCCAGGTAGTGTTACGACTAAGAACATCAATTTCGCCGGACTGCACTGCTGTAAACCGCTCCTTTGCATTGAGTTGGCGGTACTCAACCGCATCAGGTTTGTCGAAAAGGGCAGCGGCGATCGCCCGACACACATCCACATCCAGCCCAGAATACTTTCCTTGCGGGTTCAGAAAGCTAAAGCCTGGCAGCTCTCCGCTAATGCCGCACTTAAGCTGCCCTCGTGCTAGAACCGTTTGCAGACGTCCAGTCCCAGCAGCGCCAGTAGAATTATTTGTAGGTGCAGGCGCACTGCTACAAGAAAAGAGTGTGCCAACGGCTAGAACAATGCTTAACTTTAGCCAAAAGGGTTTCATAATCATGATGGAGTACCCGAAAGAACTGGAACTGAACGCCGTTTCTTCAAACCTCTCAGATTTTGCCTTGAGGTTGGTAATAAAGCTACCCTCTCATAACAGCTCTAGCTTAGGATAGAGTTGTAAGGCTATAAACTCTCCACGCGTTAGGTTTAAAAAATGCCTCCTCGTTGGCCCCGTGAACCAGATCGTCGCGACCCTGCCTTTCGGAAACTGGAAGATCGCATTAATTTTGCCGTTCACGTTGCCCTATTTGCGGCGGTTAACTCTGGCTCCTGGTTTTTTAGAGTGTTAAAAGATGCCTCATGGCCTTGGACGCTCTGGATGACGGGGAGTTGGGCGGCAATTCTGGTTATGCACGGGCTGTACATTTTTGCGATCGCCGACTACAGCGAAGATAAAACCTCTGCGGCTGGCAATTCTGCCTCCAAAAAATAAGCCAAAACGAACTTAAAACCGTAAGTTATAAAAAGAGCGGTGGACATTATGGCAAACGCACTTTCTGCAAGCGATCTAGACGCTTTAGCGTCAGAAATTGGGAAAACTATTTATATTGACGTGGCAAAGTGGCACCTCTATCTGTCTGATGCGCATTTAGATACGGTTTTAGCAAAGCAATTGGCTCCACTGGTCACAGCCGGAAACCTTGAGGAATCTCAGGTAATGCAGGTGCTTTCTGCCATCACCGTGCCTTTGGGCGGGGGCAAGCGAGAGCTGCCGCTGCTAGAGCTACTGCCCATGCAGTGTCAGGTTAATCTGATGGATTTGCTAGAAGACTTTCAGCGGCGTCTGTAGCCCCCCTATTCTCCCTTCATAAAACCCGTGAGTTCACGCCGATTGTCTCAGCGAAAACGGCGAAAGCCTCAGCCTTTCGCCTACTTTGCAGCACCTTCATCTTCTGATCCGCCGCCTCAGTCTGAATACCCCAGCAAAATAGGCTTTCGATTATCACGGCTGCTGCTGCTCGGCAGCTTTGGGTTCTTTGCGGCAACGCTATGGCTAAGTCTTCAATATTTGGTGAATCCAGATGTGGCGTTTTGGCTAGACCATGAGCTTTTAGGCGTCACCCGTCCGCGTCAAGTCGAAACAGCACCGCCTCAAACTGTAGATCAAATTCAGGCGGCACTGACCAAAGAAGGACTGACAGCGGGACAGCCCATCGTGCTGAAGTCTGATTTTGCGCTGCAAAGCGAGATGAAAACGGCTTCTGATATTGCAATGCCAATTTCAAAAAAAGATGCGCCAGATGCTGCGCAGCAAGGGGCTTCCGGCTGTGACGAGCCATGTGAAAGCATTTACCAACTCCGCATTTATCGCTCTCTTCAGTTGCCGTGGCTGATTCGCTTATTTTTGAGTAAACCCTACTTTCGCTTAACAGACGTGATTGCGGTACGGGGACCTTCTGGTGCAGACCTACTCGCCCCTGACCAAAACCCGTTAATTTCTGCTGGCTCCGATCAGCCTTTGCCCCTCACTCAGTCAGATATTTATAACCCAGCCCCTCAGCCAGGGCTGTGGCTACGCCTCACGGGACTCCAAACCCAGGGCAGCAGTGTTTCAACTTACGGGCAAATTTTTTACTTTGACCCACGCCGAGAACGCCTAGATTTAATGACAAACTGGGTGAGTCCGCCAGGGGAAGTACCCCAGTGGCAGCAGGTGACGGGAGATAATGTCCCAGAGCTAGTGGTCAACCAAACGGTGGGGCTAGAACCCCAGTACGCTGTCTACCAGCTTAAAATGACCGATGGCGTTGCTCATCAATTGAAGCCGATTACGCTGATGGAGCCAGCTCTAGATGCTCCAGCCTATCTGGATGGGCTAACCCTCGCAAAAAGTGGATTATGGACGCCTGCCCTAGCGCTGCTGAAGCAAAATAAACAAGATAATTCTAAACGCTGGAACCCAGCCGCACAGGCGCAGTTAGACTATATTCAAATCCATGCCAACGTAACTCAGGCACAGGCTAAGCAGCCTTCTGCCAGCACGGTACAGCGGATTATGGGTTATTTAGTTAATGGCTCTTGGTTGCCTGCGTTAGACGTCCTGCAATCGGATCGTTCTGCTCGCTTAGAGATTCGCGAAATGCTGCTGTCTGATACGGGTCGTTTAGCCAATCGCATTGATACTACTCTGAAGGTTTCGCCTGGGGACACTAGCGTTGTTGCATGGGGTGCGCTGCTGCGGATGATTCGCGGGTCTGAAGCTCAGGCGATCGCCTGGACACAGCGCCAGTCTAACGGCGGAACGGCAACGGTCACACTGGTGCAAAAGCTTTTCAAGCAGCTTAATAAGCCAGATGCTGTCTCTAAACCCAAAACGGTTGCCCCATCGCCGAAAGCAACTGCGGCTTCACCTGCTTCAACGCCATCGCCAAGCCCCAAAGCATCTGCGCTACCGTCATCTGCGGTGCCATCAACAGCGCCTAGTCCTGAGGCTCCGCTTCAGAATGAGTCAACGCCGCAGAATAGTCCAACAGGCGGTATTTAGGAGAATGATTTAGACAGAGGTGCTGCTGCTTGCATCGTCCTCCAGTTGCGAGGCTCGAAGCTGTCCACAAGCTGCGTCACGATCTAACCCGCGCGATTGACGCACGCTGGCTGCAACTTTATGGCGCTGTAGAATTTGCAGAAATACCTGGAGCTGCTGCGGAGAAGGGCGCTGATAGTCAACTTCGTTAATGGGGTTATAGGGAATCAAATTGACGTGGGACTGGAACCCACGCAGAAGCTGAGCGAGTTCCAAAGCGTGTTCTGGCTTGTCATTAAACCCTGCCAGCACAATGTATTCAAACGTGATGCGCCGTCCGGTTTGTGCCACATATTGCCTACAGTCTGCCATCAGCGTCTCTAGTCGATAGTGCTTGGCGCTGGGGACTAACTGCTCTCTGAGCGCTTGGTTAGAAGCATGAAGACTCACCGCTAATGTCACCTGTAGGCTATAGTCTGCCAACTGCGAGATCCGGCCTGGAACCCCTACGGTGGAAACTGTGATAGAGCGCTGACCAATGCCAATGTCTTCATTGAGCGATCGCACTGCTGCAAGCACATTATCTACATTCAGCAATGGTTCACCCATGCCCATGAACACAATATTGCTGACTCGCTCTTGAAAGTCTTCTTGTACCGTCAGCACCTGATCCACAATTTCGTGGCAGGCTAAATGGCGCACAAACCCACCTTTGCCCGTCGCACAAAAATCACAGGCCATCGCACAGCCGACTTGAGAAGAGACACATACTGTCAATCGGCGATCGGAGGGAATGCCCACGGTCTCGATGATTTGCCCATCGGTGAGGCGCAATAAATACTTAACGGTACCATCCTGCGCTTCAGAGCGATGGTGCAGGGTGGAACGACCGATGGGGATATGGGCGGCGCTTTCTCGCCATTGTTTAGAGAAAACCGTCACTTCGCCCAGAGAACGAATGCCTTTTTGGTAAATCCATTGATGAAGCTGTTGACCGCGATAGGCAGGCTGCTGCTGGGTCTGCACCCATTCTGTCAGTTGCCATTTAGATGCGCCTAAAAGTGGCGGCAGTTGCCGTGGGGTGCATTCGCTTAGTTCGTGGGGTGCTTTAGCTGGTTTGGGTTGAGGGCGAGAGGGAGCGGCGGCTTTGGGCATGATGGAGAACCAGCAGGGATTGGCTCTTCATTTTATCTTGGATTGATCTGCCACGATTGTTGCATCTCTTTTTAGTGTGGAAAGGTGGAAAGGCGATCGCGCCGTAGAAATCCCCAAAGATTCAAACCAGTTTTCTGAAGAAGATATGCTACGCGGCCTTAGACTAAACCTAATGGGAACTCTAAGCGGGATGCAGCTTAAGCCGGCACAATTTAATTGCCTAAATAAGATGGCTCTAGAATTGGCTTTATAGGCTGAAAGCCCAAATCCTTGTTAGGTGGATTGGTTTACAGGCGGTGATTGTAGTTGGAAAGTTAGTGGCTACAGTTAAATATTTTAGAAAGCCGTCAAGACAGCAGCTATTCAAAAAACTAAGAGCTATACTGACAGATATTTGACTTTAAAGGTAAAATCATGCTGAGAATTCAAGACTTAAATTTTGGCTTTAATGACGCTGAAAACTATAAAAGAAGTGAAAATAAGAGTCTCTTTAATAAAGTATTTTTTAGAACAGACGAGCTTGATAGGCTATGTGAAAGAAGCACATTTTTCCTGATTGGAGAGAAAGGAACAGGGAAAACTGCTTGTGCTGTCTACTTATCGAATAACGATTACAAGGATACGCTATCCTCAATTAACTATATTAGAGAAACAGATTATCAAAAGTTCGTTCAAATGAAAAAGAAAGAACATCTTGCTCTTTCTGATTATGTAGATATCTGGAAACAATACTCCGGACAGAATTAGGGGGTAATGAGAGCATAAGCGCACATAGCGTCGTAGGCGGGGTTGGATTTAATCAAAGTCGGGTCAAGTGCAAACATTGAAATAAAGCGTTCGAGCAGATTCTCATTGAGTGCACGCCTTTTGTAGCTTGCGATTGAGAAACTAGCAGGTTCCTGTGATGCATGTTGTTGGAGCAAGTCAGCCTTAGCAAGATTGAGAGCCGTCAAACTAGCATTGAAATGGAAATCTAACTTATCAGCGTCACAGGACTGACAATCCTCAAGGCCCGTAAATTGCTTTGCATCCCGAAAAATAAACTCAATGTGAAACCGAGCTTTGTAAAACCGATAGAGGTCGTAAGGAGCGATCTCAAGGTCAGTGGAGAAGAGCAGAACATAAGAGAGTTTGAGGTCTTTTTCCTTAAGGAGATAGGCCAGTCTGATATTGCGCTTGAGCGAAACCGAGTACACCACAGCCGTATAGAGTTTGGTGTGTTTATCTAGGTCACGAACGAACTCAAAGCGACTCAGGTCATCGCAATCGAGCTTTCCATCATATTTGCGCCGTCGCCCTTTGGGTTTCTGTGGCCCAGTATAGAGCACCTTAAGATTGGCATCGGCGCGGAGTTTGCCAATAGCATGTAAGCCCAGCCTAACGATGCCATTAACCCACTTGAATTTGCTGTAGAACGCATCAGCCGCTACATAGCGGATATCTTTAGGTAGATAAGACTGACACTCGGCCAGATGTCCTAGGTAGAAGTCCATCCGATTGGTGCACGCCAATTCTTGAGACTTTTCCACAGAAATCACTTCTGGGATAATTTTAGCATTCGTTTCGTTGGGCTTCTCGATATCACTGATTCTAAATTAGTTTGTGTCCAGAAAATTTGCCCATGCCTCTGCCATTGAGGGAGGAAGCAATGAGGAGATTTTTAAGCCAGTGGTTGTCATAAGCAAAGCCATTAAGGTCTCTAAAGGGAGAGCAGGTAAAAGCGC
>JBGSVR010000114.1:0-4136 GCA_041752855.1 Thermosynechococcaceae cyanobacterium | reverse complement strand
AGAGGGCAGCAGCAGCGGCAATCGCCGTCGTTCTCGGTTTACGCCGATTGTTACGGGGGTTAGCGTTGAAGACAAAACCGTGGTTACTTCTGGGTTGTCGGCTGGCGATCGCGTTCTGCTCAGCTTCCCCCAAGGGGAACGCCCCTCCTCGCGCACGCCTTCCGTCTTTCCTGGCTTAGGCGGTTCGGGCGGCGGTGGCGGCGGCGGACGAAGGGGCGGTGGACTGTAATGGAAACCAAGCGCATTCGCACCATTAAAATCTCTTTTTTAGAAATTGCGACCATGGCGGTAGAAGCCCTCTGGAGCAATCGTCTACGCACCAGCCTCACCATGCTGGGGGTCATTATTGGTATTGCCTCAGTCATTATGGTCACGTCTGTGGGGCAGGGGGTGCAAAAGGCCACCGAGCAGCAAATTCAGGCGTTGGGCACCAACGTCATGCTGGTGATATCGGGCGCAGCGCGTTCGGGCGGCATTAGCCAAGGGTCTGGGTCTGCCACCACGTTGACTTGGGAAGATGCTCAGGCGATCGCCCAGCAGTCTCCCGCAGCAGAGGCGGTGACTGCTTTTTTGCAGCGGGGTGGGCAGGTGGTCTACGGCGAGCAAAACAGCTCTACCTCAATTTTGGGCGTAGATTTGAACTACTCTGACGTCAAAGAAATTAAGCCTCAATTAGGGCAGTTTTTTACCCAAGATGATCTCAATAACGCCGAGTCTGTCACGATACTGGGCAGTAAAGTCAAAGACGATTTGTTTGCAGCAGGAGAAACCCCCATTGGCAAAAGCGTCCGTATTCAGGCTGGACGCTATCGTGTGGTGGGGGTGATGGAACCCAAGGGTTCTGTAGGCGGACAGGATCAGGATGACCGCGTGTATGTGCCCCTCACCACGATGTCAGCCCAGATTGTGGGCAATGCTTCGCTTAATGGCACTGCAATTAGCGGATTTTGGATTAAGGCGGCAGACCAGGCTCAGCTTGAGGCCGCTCAGTTCCAGGTAACAAACGTACTGCGGATTCGCCACGGCATTTTTCCGCCCAACCCCGATGATTTTCGCATTAGCAGCCAGATTGACATTATCAACACCTTTAGTAGCGTCGTGGGGCTGTTCACGGTTTTGGTGAGTGCGATCGCCGGAATCTCCTTAGTCGTGGGCGGCATCGGCATCGCTAACATCATGCTGGTGTCAGTGGTGGAGCGCACCCGCGAAATTGGGATTCGCAAGGCCATCGGGGCGACAAATAGCGCCGTTTTAAGCCAGTTTTTAGCAGAGGCCATCATGGTGTCTCTAGCGGGTGGTGCCATTGGGGTAGCGATCGGGGTCAGCTTAGCGTTTGCAGCCTCGGTTTCGTTTAAGTTTCCCTTTGTGATTTCTCTATGGTCTGTCTTTGCAGGGCTGGCTTTGGCCTTGGTGGTGGGCTTACTGGCGGGGGTAATTCCGGCTCGAAATGCATCCCAGCTTGACCCGATTACGGCCTTACGGAGCGATTAGCCCTCATGGTAAACATGATCTGGATGGAGGACATCATCAAAACCTACCGCCTGGGTGAGGTGGATGTGCCTGTGCTTAAAGGCATTGACCTCGCCATTGAAGAAGGTGAGTACGTTGCCATTATGGGAGTTTCTGGTTCTGGCAAATCCACTTTGATGAATATTCTAGGCTGCCTAGATCGCCCGACCGATGGACACTACATTTTAGAAGGCCGGAGCTTAACCACCCTCAATAATGATGAGCTGGCCTATATCCGCAATCAGCGCATTGGCTTTGTGTTTCAGCAGTTTAACTTGCTCAACCGCGCCACTGCCCTCGATAACGTAATGCTGCCGATGGTGTACGCAGGCATCCCTAAGCCCAAGCGTCGCACCCGTGCAGAAGAAGCGCTGACGCGGGTAGGGTTAGCAGAGCGGCTGTTCAATCGACCCAATCAGCTTTCTGGAGGGCAGCAGCAGCGGGTGGCGATCGCCCGTGCCTTGGTCAACCGTCCGGCGCTTGTCCTCGCCGATGAACCCACCGGAGCCTTAGATACCGAAACCTCAGAAGAGGTGATGAACCTGCTAGGAGAACTAAACCGCCAGGGCATTACGATTGTAATCGTGACCCACGAGCCTGACATCGCTGCTAAAACGCAGCGCACCATTCACGTTAAAGATGGGCTGGTGGTGGGTTAGCCTCAGGGGGAAATAAACTATCGCTGTTTGGGTGGTCATCACCCAGGCCAAGGATCGTGGATTAAATAACTTAGAGAATTGGCAAGATATCTAAAACACCTTGCACTCCCTCATCCCCTAACCCCTTCTCCTGCAGGAGAAGGGGATCGGACTCTTGCTCCCTCTCCTGCGGGAGAGGGTTGGGGTGAGGGGCAAAAGTTGAGGTTATTTAATCCATGATCCCAAGGAAGATTGAAACCTCACTATTTAGATCGGAACTTAGATTAGAGCAAAACTGTTCTCTAAAGCCTCATTTCTTCGTTGCCCCTAGAAGCGTTTAAATTTTGCAGACTAGGACGGTTTCAGCAAAACGAATGGCTCTTTCCTCATTCCAGCAAGAAGAGGCTTGCCACCATGACCAAAGGGGACGACTCCCTTTGCTTCGATTGCAGCGTTGGCAAACTGCCGCGAGGTTGGATCGGGCGTTTAGTCCGCCCTGGTTTTGAGGGATAACGTGATCTAACGTTAAAAACCGAGGGGTGCATCCGCAATAGGCACAGGTGCCGCCAAATCGCTCCTTAATTTCTGCTTTAATTCTATGTTTTTGAGATCGTGAGGCTTGGATTCTATCCAAGCGCCGATCCAGTTCTTGAAGGCGTGCTTGCCGATTTATTTCAGGTTTCAACTCGCTTCCTCATGCCGCTAATGACAGCTAGACCTACCCCACAGTGCCTGTGCTTGGCTCCCCCTCGCTCTCATTCTATAAGCACTGCTTTTTGACAAACTTCCAGAGGCGCTTCATCAAGTTCAGCTTGGGAGAATCAGTCGTCCGAGCAAGTCGTCCAATACAGGAGTTGGAGGTTCAGCGCGGGGGCAGTCTTGTAGAGCAGCTCGCCCACCCACAGATGCAGCAATACTGGCAGATAAATTCAAGATAAAATTAAGAGCCAACCCCTGCTAGCTCACCATTATGCCCAAACCCGCTGCCCCTTCCCGCCCTCAACCCAAACCCGCTAAAGCGCCCCACGAGCTAAGCGAATGCACTTCACGGCAACTGCCGCCGCTGTTAGGCGCATCTAAAGGGCAACTGACAGAATGGGTACAGACTCAGCAACAACCTGCTTATCGCGGTCAGCAGCTTCATCAGTGGATTTATCAAAAAGGGATTCGTTCCCTCAGCGAAGTCACGGTTTTCTCTAAACAGTGGCGAGAAAGCGCAGCCTCTGTCCCCATTGGTCGCTCTACGCTGTACTATCGCTCCGAGGCTCAGGATGGCACCGTCAAGTATCTATTGCGCCTCACCGATGGACAAATCATTGAGGCCGTGGGCATCCCCTCCGATCGCCGACTGACGGTATGCGTTTCTTCTCAAGTGGGCTGCGCGATGGCCTGTGATTTTTGTGCGACGGGCAAGGGTGGGTTTGTGCGCCATTTGGCCTGTCACGAAATTGTGGATCAGGTGCTGACGGTGCAAGAAGACTTTCAAGAGCGAGTCAGCAATATTGTGTTTATGGGCATGGGGGAGCCATTGCTGAATGTAGAGAATGTGCTTGCCGCAGTGCGATCGCTCAATGAAGACATCGGCATCGGGCAACGCTCCATCACCGTCTCCACCGTAGGGGTTCCAGGCCGGATCTCGCAGTTGGCAGACTATAGCCTCCAGGTCACATTAGCCGTCAGTCTTCATGCTTCTAATCAATTGCTCAGGGAGCAGTTAGTCCCCAGTGCCAAGCACTATCGACTTGAGGCGCTGATGGCAGACTGTCGGCAATATGTGGTGGAGACCGGACGGCGCGTTACCTTTGAATACATTGTGCTGGCAGGGTTTAACGACAAGCCAGAACACGCCTTAGAACTGGCTCAGCTTTTGCGAGGATTCCAGTCCCACGTCAATTTGATTCCCTATAACCCCATCAATGAAGTAGATTATCAACGCCCTTCTGCTCAGCAACTCCAGGTATTTCTGCAAATTCTACAGCGCCATAAAGT